>JAJAYX010000579.1 GCA_026785985.1 Rudanella sp.
CCCACCAACTGAACACGGGTGGTTTTAAAACACCAAAAAGCGGTAATTATCAGGCAGTACAGGTGCAGCGGCTTTACAAGCGCCTAAGTGCATGGTCAACATACCGAGCAGCTTTGGAAATTTATTGACTTCCTCAATTTTTTCGGCAATGACAGATATTCTAAAGTACATGTCGATGATAATTGCCTTGGCTGCGGGTGCTATCAGTATAGTTAAAGACAACAAAAATACAAGCGGTAAAGGATTGACAAAGACTGGCTACCTTTTACTAACACCAATAGTATTAGGTACTATCATTACTGCAGTAATTGAATACAATTCAAATAAAGATTCGGAAAAGAAAGAGGAGAAGTCGACTAACCAAATCAATAGTTTGAAAAAGATAAATAACTCGCTTAAAGAGGATATTAGAACGTTAAAAAACACTTTAAGTGTGAAAAATGATAGTTTAAGAAGTGATGTTAAGAGCGTGCAGGACTCCTTGAACAATAAGATAAGTTCGCTAATAAAAGACAATTATGAATTATCTAAATCTTTGACTAATAATACTTTACAGACAAATAGGTATGTATTAGGAGATGGCTACGCAGTCTTCATATTAATTGGAAGGGCTCAATCAAATCAATACTTTGGTATTGTAGAGAGCTTAAGTAACTACCCCATTTACGATCTGTCTGTTAGTGTAACTGATTTTGATGAAACGATAAAATGTAGATCGAACTATGTTGGTAAAACGTTTATGATAGAGCAGGATTGTTTTTTGAAAAACACCAAAGATAATTCTGTAAATATCTTGAGACCAAGAAACTATAGTCCTTTCATTTATGAAGTAAACAGTACAGAGAAGTATAAAAAATTGGAGGTGAAAATATACACTAGAAATACTAACATTTTGCAGCAGATAATATTTAAGTTACAGAAAGGTCATTGTCCTCAGTCTTATAGGACATATCAGTATTTAACGAAAAGTGATTCTTTTAAACTGATTAAATCAGATAATAAGTTGAATATATCAGATCGAGAATGGACCCAGAGCTTTATGCCGATTAATCGAAGAATGTTAGGAATTGACGAGAAGCAGTACCCCTAACTTCTCGACAACAGAGGGGAAGCACCTACATTAGTACGAAATGTTCCACCGGCCGCTTCTAAGCGGTAAAACAACCCGTTTAACAGTAAGGGATTCTTTCCGTTGATTCATTGACTGGGTTTATTCCCGAAAAATGGCTTTAAAATACTTATTTGGTTGCGTTAATAAGCGGTAAAGAAAATGGGCGATTTCTTTACCAATGACGATTGAACAACGTAAGCCATTGCTTTCCAGCCCTAAAAAGCATGATGGAACATTTCGTACTAATGTGGGCGGTCCCCCATTACATCGCCTGAACGGTGCTCTCAATCTGTAGGATTTACCAATTGCAGTAAATATCCCCCTATTTGGCTACTTAACTAGTTCACCGTAGCGTTTGAACTCACTACCCATGCAACACAATGTTTTGTTTTTCCTCGGCTTGTCCTTCATCATGATACATGAGTTGGATGCCATACGGTGCAAAGAATGGCGGATATTTCCGGGCCTCTCGCTTCTTGATGATAGGACCGGATATATACTGTTCGTGTTTGTCCATATCCCATTATTCTACTTTATTCTCGTGAAAACCGTCAGCAGTTCAGAGTCGTTTATGACCGGCTTTGATGTCTTTCTCATGCTGCATGTGGTTGCCCATGTGCTGCTTGCAAAACATAGCCGCAACGAGTTTAAGGACTGGATATCTTGGGTGATTATTATTGGGGCAGGGGCGTTTGGATTAATGGACCTCCTTTTTATTCGCCACTGAAGGTTTTATTGAAAACGCACCACGACCAGAATGTTCACATTGCCATTTACCTCAGCAGGTCTTACCACCAAATTTGCTGTGCAGCGAATCCTTCCCCTTGATTCTGCGCGGCAAAGGGCAGGGTCTTTCGGAGAGCAACCGGCCACGAAGTGGAGAGGGCGCGAACCGGAAGATGCTGTCCGGCGCGTTTCGGCTTGGGACGGCCCGAAGGGTGGTTCCAAGCCGTACCCCTTTGATTTAATTTACCCCTTTGATTATTTCCACCGAGCCGACACCCATAGGCATCGGCTCGGCTTATTTTCAGGATACCAGTTCGGCGGCTGGCTCTGGTTCTTCTTCGGTTTCCATTCGGCGTTTGAGGTCGGCTACTTCGGCTTCAAGGCGTTGCAAATCAGCTTCCTGCCGGAACGGTTGCGCCAATTTTCGGCTAAACTCCTGCTCAGTGAGTCGGGCGCGTTCCAACTCGTGCCGAAGTTGGGCGGGACTTTCGTAGGCGCGGGCAACGGCGGCTTTGAGCGATAAAAACAACCCATTGGACGAACTAACAACACCCGACAGACTACGGCCCCAACTGTACCGTATAACGGCCTGACCGGGCAAAAACTCACCTATCAGTTCCTGCGACCGCTCCCCGGTCAGGGTCAACGTAAGCCCGTTTATCTGAATCGTTCTTGATTCGTCAACCCGGCGTTTTACCAATCCTTTAACCTGCTCAATCAGGTGTTGAGTAGGCTCCCCCCATTTCTCGGCATAAGCTGTGCCGTTTACCGTTACGGTTGTCAACGTGTACGGGTTTCCAAAATGCGCCCGCAGCGTCTCGGCTTCCTGCTCCAGATTAGCCAACAGGGGGCTACTGTGCTTGATGAACCGTTGGGCGTTTTCGACCTGCCATTGGGCATCCATCAAACCCCGTTGCCAGTTCTTACGGGCCTGTTGCACCCGCGATAATTCAAGCTGACGGGTGGTGTAAAGCAGGGCGTATTGTGAACCTGATAAAGTCGCCATCATCTGGTCAAACGACATAGCCGCAAAATCGTCGTCCGCGCTGATGTCGGCCATTTGGTCGTCGGCAATGTGACCTTTCAAAACCTGATTGATAAACTTTTGCTTAATCGCCAACCGCCCGTAGGCTGTAGCGTCGAGTGTTTTTTCTACGCCGTAAGTCAAAACCTCAACCGGAATTCCCCAGGTCGCGTGTAAATTTCCCTGCCGGATAAGCCGCCCGTTGCGTTGTTCAAAATCGGTGGGTCGGTTGGGCGCGTCCATGTGGTGAACGGCCACTAACCGTTCCTGCACGTTTACGCCTACGCCCGCCCGCTCCGACGTTCCCAACAAAACACGAACCGCACCGGAACGGACCTTAGCAAACAACGGTTCGCGTTTGTCGGCCTCGGCGGGAACGACCGCGATTTCGTCAGCAGCTACACCTTCGGCAATGAGTTTTGACCGTATATTCTCAAACAGGTTGAAGCGTTTGAAAAACAAGTCGGCCGAGCGCGGCCCGGCTCCTTCCATGTCGAACAAGCCCTTAACAGCCGGGCTTCGGTACGTATCAGCAAAAACCAACTGCGTTCCCCGGTAAGCTGTTGATTGGTTATAGAGCCGCAATACCTCCGTTACCACCCGGTTACACTTCGACCCGGCTTCGTCGGGGTTACTGGCATCGAGCAACCGTAAATCAATAGTTGCTTTCCGGGCCTGACCGAAACAAACCAACGGAACGTGCGAGTTATCCCGTTTGGCGGCTCCGGTCAGGTTTTCAAACCAACGCAAGGTTGCTTTGATGCTGTTCAATTCATCGGCTACGCCTTCCGTCTGCGGCAACACAATACGGGTATGCTGGCCACCTATTAGCGTGGGTAGCACTGACCGCAGCCCGGTTGCATCTCTCTGAAACTCAACCACGTCTTCATTCAGCACAACGTCAACATGAGCGCGATACAACCGCACGGGCGGCCCCGTCCGACAACTGCTGCACGTTCACGAACCGGGCAAACCGTTCGACCGCTTTAAAATTACCCGTCGCGGTCAGTTCAAACGACTGAATCACCGTGCCGAACGCTCCGGCGAACTGGTCAAACGTGGACAGCATAGCCCTATTCAGTCGGTCGGGAGCAATAAACCGTAAGGTCGTCCATGATTCGGCCATTGTGTTGGAAATCGGCGTACCCGTCGCCAACACCACCCGGCCCCGTCGGGCCTGTACCGTCCGGCACTTAAACAACGCGCTCAACGCATCCTCCGACCCGGCCGGGTCTATACCTTTCACGTTCTGCCGTGAAGTAAAAAACCCTAATCGCTTGTATCGGTGGGCCTCGTCCAAAAACAGCGCGTCGATACCTAATTGGTCAAACGTCAGTATTTCGTCTTTCTTCCGGTCGGCTTGCCTGGCGCGTCGGTTGGCCAATCGCAGCTTTAACTCATTTAGCCGTTTTACGGTCATGGGCTTATCGTGGCCCTGACGGGCGGCTGCGGCAACGGCGTAAGCAACACGGTCTATTTCTTCCTGAATAAACGCTTCCTCGCTGGCCGGGTCGTCAGGTATCAGTTTCAGGAAACTTTGCGGAATCAGCACCCCGTCAAAGTTGTTGCGGGGCCGCCCTTGCGGTTGCAATCCGTTGTAAGAACCGTTTGCGGTTGCTGGCTTCCAGGTCGCCGGGTTGGGGAACGTAGATGATGGCAGCGGGGTACAGGGTGCGCCATGCACGGGCAAAATCGTTGAGCGTTGAGTTTTGCACCACAATCATGGGTTTGTGGGCCAACCCTAACCGCTTCAATTCCATAGCCGCCGTTATCATCGTGAACGACTTTCCCGATCCAACGGCATGGGCCAATAAGGTGTCCTGCTCTTTGATGCGCTCCACTCCCCGGAACTGATGCAACCGTAAATGAATGGTGGGCGATGCACCGGGATACGTTTTTAGGGCCGGTTCGCGGTACGTTTTATGAACGTGGCTGTTGTACAACTCGTTGTAAACGGGTTCGATAGCCGCGCTGTGGTGGTCGCGTACAAACTCAATAAAGAGGTCGTTTAAGGCTTCCTGCGCCTGAACCGCCTGGCTCGTAGCCTCAACGTCTTTTACCTTTTTCTCGTTGCCCTCCGGGTCAATAATGGTCTTCGTAACAACTACGGTGCGCTGTTGTAAAGCGGCCTCGATCAACTGGATAGCCGTTCGGCGGGAGGTTCCCAACGAGCGGTTTTGCACCGACGAAATGTTGGTCGCGCCCGTCATTTCGTACTGACCTACGCGGGGGTTATACCCCACCGTTACGCACGTCGTCAACAATGTTTCACTGATGAA
>JAJAYX010000580.1 GCA_026785985.1 Rudanella sp.
GATGTACACTTCCGCGACACGCCGTTTGATCAGAATATTCCGGTTGTATTGGGGCTATTGGGGATCTGGTACAACAATTTTTTTGGGGCGCAAACGGAGGCCATTTTACCCTACGATCAGTATTTACATCGATTTGCGGCCTATTTTCAGCAGGGTGACATGGAATCGAATGGAAAATCGACCGACCGGAACGGACAACCTACTGATTACCAGACCGGGCCTATTATCTGGGGAGAACCCGGCACCAATGGGCAACACGCTTTTTACCAGTTGATTCATCAGGGCACCAAGTTGATTCCGTGCGACTTTATTGCTCCCGCCATCAGCCACCGTCCGCTGGGCAATCATCACCAACTGCTCATGTCGAATTTCTTTGCCCAAACCGAGGCTCTGATGAACGGCAAATCGCCCGAAGTGGCTGCCGACGAGTTGCGTAAAGCGGGTAAAAGCGAGGCCGAAATCGCATTTTTGACCCCATTTAAGGTATTTTCGGGGAACCGGCCTACTAACTCGATTTTATTGAAAGAAATAACACCCCGTTCGCTCGGCCATCTGATTGCGATGTATGAACACAAGATATTTACACAGGGAGTGATCTGGAATATATTCAGTTTCGATCAGTGGGGAGTGGAGCTGGGCAAGCAGTTAGCCAACCAGATCGTACCAGAGTTAGAAAATGACTTTAAAGTCAGTTCACACGATAACTCTACTAATGGTTTAATTAATTTTTACAAGCAGATAAGAAAAAACTAAAACAATACGTTCTTATGGCCTGTTAAGGGGGTGTAATCTGATGATTACACCCCCTTTTTAGTGCAACTCAATAAACGTTATGAAAACCATGAAAAAGTCAATTTTCGCAGTTTGCCTGCTGGCCTCCGGTGCCGCATTCGGGCAAACGACCTCCGGGTCAACCAATAACAGTGGTTCCACGTCAACCACAACCACTACGTCGAACACCAACATGAGCAGCCCGACGTATAACTCGAATTCGAGCATGACAACCCCAACAGGCTCAATGAGCACCACGGGCAGCTCGACCGATATGAACACGGGTGCAACCACCAACGGCACGAACAGCAATTACCCAGCGGGTAACACTGGCACTACAACGGGTACTGGCGCAGCAAACAGTGCCCCCATGAATGCTAATGGTAACACGACCACAACGACTACAACGACAACTAGTGACCTGAACACGAACAACGGTGCTGGCACTATGAACCAGCCCAATCGCGATGCCGATGGCAAGCGTGATTGGGGCAAGTCAGGAAAGTTTGGGGTTTATGCTGGTTTAAACTTCTCGCGGTTTGTGAACGAGCCGATTCCTGACAATGCTTATCGCACTGGCTATCAAGTAGGTATCTATGGTCGTTCAGGTGGTGCGATCTTTGGACAAATTGGTTTGGAGTATCGGAACTCAACGTCGAACCTGGTTCGGAGCGGCTCGGCTATTGGCAACCCAACGTCGGGAACCAGTACATCAGGTACCGAAATTCGTGGTCAAATCAACCAGCATTTCTTGGCCATTCCTGCCTATGTAGGTGCGCGGATTGGTGCTTTGGCGGGTCTTCGTTTGCAGGCAGGTCTCGAACTGTCGTCGCAGGTGGCTATTGGTGATAACAACTTCAAACTGGGCAACGACGATATCCAACGTATAATCCTGAATGGCCTGCTCGGTGCTGGCATAAACCTCGGACCCGTTACACTTGATGCGGTGTATAATCATGGCTTGCAAAACGTATTTGCCGGTATCGATACGAAACGCCGGATGTGGCAGTTCAACGTAGGTTTCCGTTTTTAATCAGAACGCTTACCCGCTTAGAAAAGAGCTACTCCCAACGGAGTAGCTCTTTTTTATGAACAGATTTTTGACTTCCAACCGCTGACTTGCGACCTTTACGCCATGAACACGCTCTTCCCTATTTTCGTTAAAATCGGTCAGTTGCAAACGCTCGTGGTGGGTGGTGGCTATGTGGGTTTGGAAAAACTTACGGCTCTGCTCAATGCCAACCCCGACGCGCCCATTACGCTCGTTGCCCCCGAAATTCGCACCGAAATTCGGGAACTGGCCGCTCAACACATCACCATTACACTGATTCAGGATTCCTACCGGCCCGAACAGCTTGATGGCCGCGATCTGGTGATTGTTGGCACGAATGACAAGGCTGTGAACCGGCAGGTGCAGGCTGACTGCAAGGCCCGAAAAATTCTGGTAAACGTGGCCGACACGCCCGATTTGTGCGATTTTTACCTCAGCTCGGTTGTCCGAAAAGGCGACTTAAAAATCGCCATCTCGACGAACGGGAAATCGCCGACGTTTGCCAAACGGTTCCGCGAAGTACTGGAGGATATACTGCCCGACAGTTTGCAGGAGACTTTAGACAACCTGACGGCGATTCGCAATCAGTTGAAAGGCGACTTTGTGCAGAAAATGGAGAAGCTGAATGAAATTACGAAAGTGCTGAAATGATAGCTAGTAGCCCGTACGTATTCCTGCTTCTGTCACTTAAACAGCAAATCGATGGGCTGGTTGCGAACAATGAAGATATACACCACCGCAGCCAGCACCATGTAGCTGATAATGAGCCATTTCTTTTTTGTATCGAACTCGGCGGGGTTATGATGGTAGTCGTAAACCATGGAAGTCGACAGGCCCATGACCATCAAAAAGAACGAGAAAATGCCAAAGTCTGTTCGGTACATAGTCAGTTCGTGGAGAAACCTGGCCCCCGACACGATATAAAGCAGCCAACAGCCAAAGCCGCCCCGATAGAGATAAACACTCAACCGACGGTCGTTTTTAATGTCGAAGAGGTCTTCGGTGAATTTCTCAGACATGGCAGAGGAGGTATAAATAATAGTGAAGTTAGTCTTAAGAACCTATAAAACCAAGCGAATTCCAATGGTTGATTCACAGTCAGTTGAAACTCTTCCTGCATACAACGCCATGACGGTTGAGTTAGTGCGGATTGACGACGCATTCCATTTTGAGGCCACTGGCACATCGGGCGTGGCCCTCCACATCGACGGGGCCACCGATATTGGCGGCCATAACCTGGGTGCCCGCCCGATGGAGATGCTCCTGATGGGGTTGGCTTCGTGCAGTGCCATCGACGTGGTGTTGATTCTGAACAAACAAAAACAGGTAATCGAAGACTTCCGGCTGTCGGTGGAGGGACTGCGCGAGAAAGGAGTGATTCCTAACCCTTTCCAGAAAATTCATATTACCTACAAGTTCACCGGCAACCTCGACCCCGCCCGTGTGAAACGCGCCGTTGACCTGTCGATGGACAAATACTGCTCGGCCACCGCCCAACTCCGCCCCACGGCTGAGATTACGTATTCGATTGAGATAAACGGATAGTTTTTTTTGGGTCACATCACTCTTTCACGCTTTCATCTACATGCAAAAAGTTCTCCTGAACACGCTTCTGATTGCCGCACTTGTAGCCTGCAAAGGGGCGGATTCGGCAACGCCAACCCCCACCCCGGTGCCGCCTGTATGCATTACGCCACCCACGCCCGTTCCCCTTAAGTTGGTTTGGGCCGATGAGTTCGACAAGGCTGGCCTGCCCGATCCCACCAAATGGGCCTACGACATTGGGGGCAACGGCTGGGGTAACAACGAACTCCAGTTTTACACCGACCGGCGACCGGAGAATGCCCGCGTCGAGAATGGCAAACTGGTGATCGAAGCCCGCAAGGAAGACTATCAGGCCCGAAAATATACGTCGGCCCGCTTGCTTACAAGGGGCAAAACCACCTGGAAATATGGCCGTATTGAAGTGATGGCCAAACTGCCCAAAGGGGTTGGCACCTGGCCCGCCATCTGGATGCTGGGCGAAAACATCGGTACGGCGGGCTGGCCCAAATGTGGCGAACTCGATATAATGGAACACGTGGGCTACGAGGAAGGCGTTGTTCACGGCACGGCTCATACAGAGGCTTATAACCACACAAAAGGAACCCAGAAAGAGGGTAAAGTGACAATACCCAATGTAACCAGCGAGTTCCACTTATACGCCATCGAGTGGACGGATAAGGCAATCAACTTTTTTGTGGATACTCAGCAATTTTATTCCGTTCAACGGTCAACTTTGGGCGGCAGCGAAGCACAATGGCTGTTCGATCAGCCGTTTTTCCTGATTCTGAACATTGCCGTGGGCGGTAACTGGGGCGGATTAAAAGGCGTTGACGATAGCATTTGGCCCCAGCGCATGGAGGTCGATTACGTTCGGATATACCAGTAGAATGCGGAAAGCACACAAAGTCTCCACGTGCGTTCCCTCACGCATTGAAAACGTTGATCCGAACAATGCCGCAAAACTAGTCAAAATTGCGCTCTCCAATTTACCATAAAAAATGTGTCCCTACTTCCGTGGCTGGTAAATCAACACGTCCTCAACGACCTCTTCCTCAATACTTTCATTAGTACGTTACTTTTTGGTTTATTTTTCCGACTAAGCCAGTTGAAGTACTGGACTGGAGTAAAAACAGGGAAATCTAACAACAACCTCAATGCCATGAAACAGCTTTTCCACGTAGGTTGGTCACAGGCAGCATTCTTTCCTTATCACCGCCGACCCTTTACGAACCAGACCAGGCCCAGCGAGGCCCGGTGGGTGTTGATGGCCGTGGAAAAGGGCACTTTCCTGCCGTCTGACAGGCTGTTTCGATTAAACTGCCCGAACGAACCCGCGTATTGAGCCGACACCGCAAACGACGGGGCAAAAAAGTAATGAACACCCGCGCCCGCCGTTAAGCCCAATCCGCCCATGTACAGATCGACTTCTCCCCCCCTGCCATCAGAAATCGGACTGCTCATCGCGCCTACTAAGGTAGCTCCCAGGTCAGCAAATGGTCGAAACCGGCTCGTGGTGGAGCCGAGCGTGACGCGCCCCGACAAGCCAAAGTGACTCAGTAC
>JAJAYX010000581.1 GCA_026785985.1 Rudanella sp.
ACCAGTTCCCATTTTTCGAGCGTTCTGGTATCCCTAAAAGCGCCCTTTGTTCGGCTCACCTCTATTCGCTCCACAAGGCCCGCCCGTTGGCAAAGTTCCTTCACGTACAAATTCATCCGTTGATTCGTGATGGCCTTTGGTAGTATTCCCGGCCCGCCGTCGTGGTCGTATTTTTTCAGGATGGCCAGCCCGTTGGCATTTAGCGGAATGGACACTTTGCCCCCGGTTTTCTGAGTCTTGACCGTTAGGATGGTGCCTTCGTGGGTAATGTTTTCGGCACGCAGTTTCGAGAAGTCCGAGAACCGTAACCCGGTGTAGCAACCAATCAAAAACAAATCCCTCACGCGGTCGAGCCGGGGTGCCTTGCGTAAGTCGAGGGCATAGAGCCGGGTTAGTTCCTCCTCCGACAGATAGACGTTATCAACCTCCTCAACTAACCGTTTAAAATCGCTGTGCTGAAATACGGTGTTCTGGTGCAACCCTTCCTGATAGGATTGTTTGAGGAGGAGTTTAAAGTCTTTGAGCAACGCCCCCACATAATTCAGGGTTAGCCCCCTGCCCGTCAGCCATGATTTGAGGTGGTGGTAATACTCAATCGTGAACTGATCGTAGTTGATACCCCGGCCCGTCTCCCGCCCGTACCGTTCGAGGGTGCGTTTGAGTTTGGTAAACCCCTTAATCGTGATCGGGGCGTACCGTTGTGATTTGCTGTTCAGGCGTTGGCCCGTTTCGGCATCGCTCACGAACTGATCGAGGTAGCCCAAAAACGTGATGGGTTTAACGGCGGTCGCGGATTTCTCTTTGTTCCGAACGTCGGCACGTTCCCGCCCTAATTCATTGTCGAGGTATTGTTTGATGGTCTCGTTATCGAGCAGTACCCCGCCCAACTGCATGGCGTTTACCACCTTCATCAACGCCGAACGGTGGCGTTCGAGGTGCGCGTTAATGGTCTCGTTGGTTTCGCGGTCGCGTTTGTTCCTGATCGTCTTTGGGTCAGTGTAGGCCCGTTGGCGGGTAGCGTCCCACTGGTACGGCTCAATGGTTTGCCCGGTGGAGTACTTGAACCGGGTGGAGCCGTAGCGATAAACCAGGTAAACGAGGGTGGAGCCGGTAGCGCGGGCATCCTTCAGCAGAAACTTTATATCCCGGTCTGATACGGTTTTCATTGGTCTTTTTGGTTTGGTCAGTACCAAGTTACGAACAATATCAATACGGGGGACGGAATAGGGGACGGTTTTGCCTTATTTTACTTTATTCCTTTCAATAAAGTGCCGACAATAAAAAAACGCTAACCTATTGAAAGTCAGCGTTTTCTTTACTTTTCTGTATCCCGTTTAAGGGGGGTGTTGAGGTTCCGAGCGGATTCGAACCGCTGTAGCAGCTTTTGCAGAGCTGAGCCTAGCCACTCGGCCACGGAACCTTTGATGTCCCTGAAACACTTTTTGAGCGCGTTGGGACTGCAAACATACCAAAAAATTGCCGGGTATAAAACGCTGGTATAAAAAATTCACCAACCTGAATGGCTAACCCCCTCAGTGACAACGAAAAAAGGTCAACAAAACCTGCTTTCAAAAAAGCGGGCTCGTTGACCTTCATCTATTGATTGTACCGATGGCTTAGTTCCGGCCTTCCATCTGCTCTTTCAGGGCAGCAAGGGCATCCAGATCGCCAAGGGTGGCACCACGCTCCGGCTGTGCAGTTGCCGACGTTGCCGCTACTGCTTTAGCTGCTTTTGGCTTGCCTTCGCGCTTTGGCTCCTCTTTCTCACCCCATGTGCGAGAGTGTGACAACATGATCCGCTTCTCTTCTTTGGCGAACTCCGTCACTTTAAAGTCGAGCGACTCGCCAACCTCAGCGGCTGTTCCGTCTTCTTTACCCAAGTTACGCAGGGTCGAGAAGCCTTCAATGCCGTAAGGAAGTTCAAGGGTTGCCAGTTTTTCGTTTTTGCTCAGAACCGTGCAACGGTGAATCGATCCGAGGGCAAACACATCTTCAAACGTATCCCACGGGTTTTCTTCAAGTTGTTTGTGGCCGAGGGCTAACCGACGGTTGTCAACGTCTAATTCCAGTACAACAACCTCCAGTTCTTCACCAACTTTGATGAAATCCGATGGGTGTTTCACCTTCTTAGTCCACGACAAATCCGATACGTGTACCAGACCGTCGATGCCTTCTTCGAGTTCGAGAAAGAGACCGAAGTTAGTTAGGTTGCGTACCATACCCTTGTGACGGGTACCTATGGCATATTTCGTCCGGAGTTCGGAGCGCGTCCAGGGATCTTCGCTCAACTGCTTGATACCCAGTGACATTTTGCGCTCCTGACGATCCAGTGTCAGCACAACGGCTTCGACCATATCGCCCACTTTCAGGAATTCCTGTGGGTTGCGCAGGTGCTGCGACCACGACATTTCTGATACGTGGATCAAGCCTTCTACGCCCGGCATGATTTCGAGGAAAGCACCGTAGTCGGCCACGTTTACAATCTTACCTTTCACTTTTGAACCAACCTGAATCTCGGCAACCAGAGCATCCCAAGGGTGCGCCTGTAGCTGCTTCATACCCAGTGAAATACGCTTCTTCTCCTCATCGAAGTCCAGCACAACCACGTTCACACGCTGATCGAGTTGGAGTACTTCTGACGGGTGGTTGATGCGGCCCCACGAGATGTCGGTGATGTGCAACAGACCATCGACACCGCCGAGGTCGATAAACACACCGAAATTGGTCATGTTTTTGATCACGCCTTCCAGTACCTGACCTTTTTGCAGGTTGTTCAGGATTTGGGCGCGTTGCGCTTCGAGGTCTTTCTCGATCAGGACTTTGTGCGACACCACAACGTTGTCGTTCGCATAATTGATCTTGACGACTTTAACCTCCATTTTCTTACCTACGAAAATATCGAAGTCCCGAATCGGCTTCACGTCGATTTGTGAACCTGGCAAGAACGCTTCAATACTGAAAATATCAACGATCAGACCACCTTTTGTCCGGCGCTTCACGAAACCATCAATAACGAGGTCTTCGTCTAAAGCACGCTGGATTTTCTGCCAGGCCGTAATAACTTTGGCCTTCTTGCGCGACAGTACCAGTTGGCCATTGGGGTCTTCCTGGTTTTCGACAAAAACTTCTATTTCATCACCCATCTTCAGGTCGGGCAGATCCCGGAATTCTGAAGCAGGTACTAACCCGTCCGACTTAAATCCGATGTTCAGGATGATCTCGCGGTCGGTAATACCAACCACCGTACCCATCACAACTTCTTTCTCGTTCACCTGCGACAGTGTATCGCCGTAGAGTTCTTCCATCCGGCTGCGTTCTTCAGCCGAATACCCGCTACCAAATCCTTTGTTGTCTGCCAGATCCCAATCAAATGCAGGCAGTTCGCGTTGCTGCGTTTTGCTCATAAACAGTTTAGTTGCTTGACCCTCTTTAATACGTCGATCCCGTGGGCCAAATAGCGGACCGACTTTTGGTTTGATAAGTTTTTAAAAAGGACTGCAAAGGTACGGATTTTTTGTGGCATAAAAAAGCCCAACGGATTGGTTTCCGTTGGGTTAGTGGCGGTTAGGCGCGCCGACTTTTGAACCACACGTATGAAAATAGTGTGCCAGTTCGCGCAGTTTTTCCATACGTGCTATATCAATCGTAAATTCGTTCGCGTTTGCTGCTCAGAAAGGGCATCCAGCTATCGTCGAGGGAGCCTGAAAAGTCGCGCAGGAACACCAGAAACGAAGGTTTGTAGGGTCGTTGCCGGAGTTTCATCTGGGCTTCTTCGGGTGTGAAATCGCCTTTGCGCGAGTTGCAGCGTTTGCAGGCTGTGGCTAAATTATCCCAGTTTGTTTTGCCCCCCCGCGACTTTGGCATAACGTGGTCGAGGGTGAGTTCTTCGTGGGTGCCACAATACTGACAGCGATGGCCGTCGCGCTTGAAAATGTTCTGCCGGGTCAGCATTACTCCCTTGTAGGGGAGCGTG
>JAJAYX010000582.1 GCA_026785985.1 Rudanella sp.
CTTCCAGAAAGGCGGCATGGCATTGACTGAAGTGGTCGATAACGTGTTCGCAAGGGGCACCAATGTCGGTGAACACGCCCACTTTGGTGTTGCCGTAACTCACGATAAAACTGTGCGGATCGGCGGCATCGTGCCATTTGGGGAAAGCCGTGATGCAGAGGTCGCCAATACAAACGGGTTCATAAGCCTGAAGATCGTGAACTGGAAAACCGCCCTTCGGAATGCGCGAAAACTGGAGGGTATCCGGCGTAATGTAAACGGGTAACTGGTACTTCCGGGCTAACACCGGGAGGCCGCTGATATGGTCGGAATGCTCGTGTGAAATGAAAATGGCTTTCACCTTGTCCATCGACAACCCAAGACGTGTCATCCGTGTTTCGGTTTCGCGGCACGACAGGCCCGCGTCGATCAGAACGGCTTCGGTTTTATTCCCAATATAATAGCAGTTTCCATTGCTGCCAGAGTTCAACGACGCGATAGATAAGGGCATTCTGAGTACGGCGGAGCTTGTCTCAATATAACGGCGTGAGGGTGGTTGGCGGTTCCGGTTTGGCACGAATAGCCGTATATTTGCGGGCAAGAGCCGTTCCATCCAATGAGCAAATCAAAGAACAAACCCAAACATCAGATTCAGGTAGTTCCCAAAACTGACAAACAATACCTAACCACTGGCATGGCCCGGCGATTGCCCATTGTGGAGTGCTGGATTAACCCCGACTGGCGGCAAAAAGGTATGTCAACCATTGTACTGGCTCGTCAGCATAAAAATGGCGGCTACACGATGGGGTCGTATCTGGTTGATACATTCTGCCTGGGATTAAAGCAGACGATGTTTCTTGTGAACCAATCGCCCATCAAATACCGACTTAAACTCGGCCAACTGTTTACGAGTCAGGATTGCGTTCCGGTGGACTATGTAGCCGCTCATAACATCATTTACGGCGGGATTGCCTACGCCGACGAACTGGGCTTCAAGCCCGAAAAAGACTGGGTTTTAACGCAGTACTTACTCGAAGCCGACGATGATGCCGTTGACCTGATCGACATTGAATTTGGGCACAACGGTCGCCCATTTTACATGGCCGGACCCTACGACAAGCCCGCTGAAGTGCTGGCTAAACTGGAAAAGGCAGTTGGTTCGGGAAATTTCGACTACATAGCCTACATCCGGGAAAATGACCCACTGGCCTATCTGAACGAAGAGGAGGAGGATGATGATGACAAGGAATAACCTTCACCGTTTAGCCCCTGACATCATCCCGAACTTCCTGACATTATAGGTGAACGTCAGCATGACGTACCGGCGCAACACGATGCTTTGAACGTCTTCGATGTAGGTGTCCGTTACGTTCCGAACAATGCTCCGGTTCTGGTTTAGCAGGTCATAAACCGACAGTCGGAGTTCGCCCTGTTTCTGTTTGAACAACTGCCGGGCCACCCCCACATTCCAAAGCGCGAACTTCTGATTGTAGCCCGCTGCCCGGCCCGAATTGGCGTTGTAGCTGAGGTCGGAGGTGGCCGTGAACCGCCCCGGAAGCTGATAGAACAGCCGGAAATTAATCGACGAAAACAGGAAGCTGCTGTTTTGCTGGGGTTGCAGTGAATACTGTGCCGACTGATAGGTGATGTTGCCGCCAAGGTTCACATCTAATTTTTCTTTCCAGAACGTGTTGACACTCAGACCCTGACCTGCGCTCAGGTTACGCCCCTTGTTCAACTGGGCATTCACGAAACTGATGTTGTTGGTGAAACTGCCGTTGGTAGTCCAGTTGAGGTTCACCCGTTGTCCGCTCCACGTAACCGAACGGCCCACACTCATAAACCCGTTTATGAAATAATAACCGTTGGCATTCACGGGTTTGGTTACCTGTCCCCCGGCGCGGTTGTAGGTTGTCTCGTTCACAATCCGGCGGTTCACCTGATTCACGTTGATCGATGCAAACAGGCTCTTAAAACTCGTTGGATTGAAGTTGTTGTAGTTCAGGTTCAGGCTGTTGGTGAACTCCGGTTTTAGGTCGGGGTTGCCGGTTTGAATGTTGAGTGGGTTGGTGTTGTTCAACACGGGTTGCAACTGGTTTACCGAGGGTGGATTAATGCGGCTCCGGTAGTTGACCATCAGGCGTTGGTTGCGCGAGACATTGTAGCTGAACAGGGCGTTGGGCAACAGGTTCAAATAACGGCGGCTCAGTTCAGTGTCCTGAGTGCGATTATTGGAACGCAGCGTGGCATCCTGTACATCGAAACCAAGTGAATAATTAAAATTCAGTCGGCGGGTTTGCAAGGACATCCCAGCCCGTTGCGTGCGGAAAATATTGTCGAAACGGTTCGTTAGCCCAACGTTCGTCAGATCGTATTGCTGGTTTTGCTCATTGAAATCATACACCCGCCGATCCGATGTATTGTCGTTGGTATTCAGCGCGTAGCGAAATTCGAGGGTTTTGACCAGTGACAGCGGTTCGGTGTATGACAGCGTCAGGTTGTTGGTCATGGCATCGGTGCGTTGCCGGTTTTGCTGGTTGATGACTGGCGCGAACAGCCCGCCCACGCCCGTCAAAGACCCACCCCCCGTGAGCGACCCCGCACCGGGCGTTGCCACCGACTGGAAATACTCGTTTTTCGACCGATTGAACCCTTTCGTATTTTGCGCATTGAGCGTGGTGTTCAGGTTGGCCGAGAACGTGCGACCCCGCCGGGCAAACTTGTGCGTCCAGAGCAGGGTGTTGGCCCCCGACACGCCATTACCGTCGGAGTCGTAATTAGTCAGGCTGGTGTTTAGGGGTGTTCCCCGGTTCGAGGCCGTTCGCGAATCGCTCAGGCTGGTGGCGTTGTTGTGAGTAAAAACCAGGTTGGGAACCACCCGCAGCGTGTTCATTGAGTCGATGCGCCACACCAACTGCATATTGACCCGGTGGTTACCAAATGTGCTGACCGACGACGACCAGCGGTTGGTAATGTTGGTTGAATCGCTCCCGGTGGTGGCTGTACGACCTAAACTGGGCAGAATATTTTCGCGCCGGGAAGTCTGCTCCGCGATTGTTCGGGTGATGTTATAAAAATAGCTGGCACTAAAATCGACCTTTTTACCGAACCCGTCCGAGAAGTTCAGCCCGCCCGACATGGCCCGCGTGAGGTTGGTTTGCGCCCCTGTTGGCAGACCACTATTC
>JAJAYX010000583.1 GCA_026785985.1 Rudanella sp.
CGTAAACGCACCGACAGCCATCACCCAAAATCCAATCATCATGCCTTTTTTGAACCCGATCGCCTTTAGCAGATACGACGACGGCACCGACATAATAAAGTAGGAGATGTAGAACGCGAACGTGACCAGATACGACTGAAAATTAGTCAGTTCGCAGGCAATTTTGAAATACGGAATCAGGATGGCGTTGACCCAGGTGACGAACCCGAACACAAAAAACAGCACGCCAATCAGGCCAATAGACAGGGTTGTTTGCCGGGCTGTGAGTGAGCTAATGGCCACGGAGTTTGGTGGTGCTTTCATCTAAAGAGCAAAAGAGCGTATAGGTTTATAAAGTTGGTTCCCAGCCCCGTTGGTAGTCGCGTTTCCAGTATTGTTGCGCGGTTTCATTGTCTTTGATATGGCCGTTGGCAGGGTCGATGTTCAGGGTTGCCCCCGACCGCAGGGCGATGTTTCCCAACTGGCATAGCAACGTGCTTTGGTGGCCGCTGAGAATGTCGGAGTTGAGGGCCGTTCCTTTTTTGATACCGTCGAAAAAGTTCTGAATATGAATGGCATCCAGTGCCTGCGAGGGGTTCATTTTGTCGCGCTCATTCACCACCACATCGTTTTTAACCTCCCGCACCAGCTTGTTTTCCAGATCATAAACCTTGTAGGCGTTCCCCGGCTCAATCTGCAACGACCCCTTGTCGCCGTAAAAAACAACGCCCACGCTGCTGCCTTCGATGGTGCGCCCGTTGCAGCTACGTCCCTCCCAGGTCATGGCGGTGTTGTTGGCAAACTCCACGTTGATCACCTGCGTATCGGGCGTTTCCCAGTCATCTTTGTAGCGGTATCGCCCGCCCGACGACGTAACCCGCGTGGGGTAGTCAACGCCCAAACCCCAGCTCATCAGGTCGAGCATGTGGGTGCCGTTGTTGAGCGATTCGCCGGTGCCCCAGTGCCATAACCAATGCCAGTTGTAATGCAACAGGTTGTCTTTGAAAGCCATACGCGGAGCCGGTCCCTGCCACAAATCGAAGTTTAACCAGTTGGGCACGGCGGTTGCATTGCCAATGCCAATCGACGGACGGTTGTTGGTATACCAGCCTTTGGCGAAATAAGCGCGGCCAATGTCACCCGCCAACACCGCCTTGACGCCGGCCGCCACGTTGGGCCACGACCGACGCTGATTCCCCATCTGAATCACGTTTTTGTACTTCTTCTGAACGGCCACCAGCAACTCGCCCTCATGCGGATTGTGACTACAGGGTTTCTCCAGGTAAACGTGTTTACCCGCTTTGGAGGCCAGAATAGCAGCCGGTGCGTGCCAGTGATCGGGGGCTGCAATCACCAGTGCATCAAGGTCTTTGTCGTCTAAGGCATTCCGAAAATCTGGTTTGTTTTGCGGTTTCGAGGACTGAATCTTCGCCACCGTAGCGATGCACTTCTCAGCCGCCCTTGTATCCACGTCGGACACCGACCGAACCTCGCAATTGGGTTGCAGTCCAAACGTGGTCGCCAGAGCCAGCCCGCGACTGTTCACACCCATTACCCCCACCTGAACGCGCTCATTGGCACCCAGAATGCGGGCGTAACTTTTCGGACTGAAACCGGGGAGTATACCACCAAGCGTCAGTGCGGCCGTGCCCGCGAGGGTCTGCCCCATAAACTGTCGGCGCGACAGCGGATTTATTGGCTCTGTTGGGTTATTGGTATCTAGTTCAAGCATCGAGTGATTCATGGTAAGGGGTTGGTTTAGTGGGCCTTCTTCAACACGCTGTCTAACCGCACGGAGGCTCCGCCTTTGCGTTTGCTTTCGTCAGCGGCTTCCATAAACACATAGATTTCCAGCGTTTCTTCGGGCCTGACGGGGGGTACTCCGGTATCGAAAAAGCGGATAATATCTTTTAACAGAGGGTTATAGCCACCATAAGGCCCCAGCGTTACGATGCCGCTGTTGGTGAAAACTGTGCCGCCGTAGGTGTGTTTGCCGGTGCGGGTTCCCCGAAATGTCCCCACGCGACCATCAGCCCAGGTCCCCACCACAATGTCGGTGTTGGGCGTATGGTGCCGCATCACGCTTTGGCAACCGGTACCCATCACGGCAAATAACGCTTCGACTCCGTGAATACCGTACCAGAATAGGTCGGGATGGGTTTTTTCGAGAACCGCCGGGCTAAACGTGTCGGCCCCCACCACCTGCGACTTATCGAGGCCCGCGATACCGTTCATGTAGCGCACCGAGGAAGCCGAAAACAGAGGGACGTTGCCTTTTTTGGCCGCATCCATAATCGCCAGAATATCGGGGAGCGAAGCCGCCAGGGGTTTGTCGATAAAGACCCGCTTGCCAGCCGCCAGCACTTGCATGGCCTGTTCGCGGTGCCGCCGACCGTCGTTGGTTTCGAGCAAAACCACATCTACGTTACGAAGCAGTTCATCGACGGAGGAGACGATCTCGACCCCCCATTTCTTCACTTCCCCGGTGTATTCGGGGATACGTTTCACACTGCTCTCAATGTCGTTGCTGCCTTTTGGGTAGGCGGCTACCACCTGATAGCCTTTCCAATCGGGGTTGGGCCGGTCGGCCGTTGCCCGGTCGGCCGTTGCCGTGGGTTTGTTGAGTTCTTTGGTAAACGCGGTGCTGTGCGAGGTGTCCAACCCGATGATGCCTACCCGTTTGCCGGGTGCCACAGTTGGTTTCGCCCTTCCAAACGTGTGGTTGGGCAACAGCGAACTTCCCGCACCCGCTGCCAGTATCAGTTCTGTAAATCGTCTGCGATTGAGCATGTTAGCCATATAAACATTTGCGATCTATTACAAAAGCCTATTGGCGTACTATCATCCTCACTTGTAATACGGATTTCCCACCGAATCAATCGTAGCCCAGGGATAACGCCACTTGTCCATATAGACATTGCCCGGCGAAAAGCTGTCGTTCGTTTCGCGGAGTCGGCGTGTGAGCAGGTCGTTTAACTGTCGCTGGGTTTGGGCCAGTTTGGGGGTGTTCACGAGGTTGATTAACTGATTGGGGTCGGTGGCATTATCATACAAAAGCCACGGACCGTTCAGGTCGCGGACATAGGTATAACGGCTCGTGCGAAGGCCCCGATACTCGCGCCCGCCCCGGCCATAATTCCACTGGTGAAACGGCACCACGCAGGCAATCAGGGCGGCATCGTCGGGTCGGGAAGCGCGGGGATTGCGAAGCAGTGAAGCATAATCGCGGCCTTCCACACTTGCTGGAATGGGCTGATTACTAAGCGAAAGCAAGGTCGGCATCACGTCGGTCAGCGTCATCGGCACGTCCATTGTGCGGCCTTTTTTGCCCAATCCGGCGGGGTATTTAACCAGCATCGGAATCCGAATCGACTCATCCCAGGGCTTTTGTTTGTTGGTTTGTCCCTGCGAATACAACATATCGCCGTGATCGGAGGTAAACACAAAAATGGTGTTTTCGTCCAGATTAGCTCCTTTCAGAGCCGCCTGCAACCGCCCAATGCAGTCGTCGAGGGCGTTGATGTGGGCGTAATAACCCCGCAAAGCACGGCGGGCCTCAGTCGTGTCTTTTATCGGCACATTAGGCCGCAGCGAGAGAGGCCGGTTGGCGTATTTTTGGCGGTATTCTTTGGGAGCCGTTTGGTAGGGGTCGTGGGGTGGCCCCCACGCCAGCACCAGCAGGAAGGGCGCGTTGCGTTTTTGGGTCATAAACCCAATGGCTGAATCCGTTTGGCTGATGGCATCGTATTGTTGCCACACAAACCGTTTGTTCACCTCGTTATAATACGGCGAGTTGTTGTAGTCGTGCGTACATTCCAACGCCCGCCAATAGTCAAATCCCTGCCGCCGTTCCACCGGAATCGGAGCCAACCGGCCCGGCCCGAAGTCTTTAGCCAGGCCCCCGTTGATATGCCATTTTCCGATAAAACCTGTCTGATAACCAGCTTGTTGACAAATCTCGGCCAGTGTCACGGCTTCGTTGCGAAGTGGTCGGTCGTTGTAAAAAACCCCGTGCGTGTGGGCGTGTTGACCCGTCAGCATACTGGCCCGGCTGGGGGCGCAAACCGGCACCGAAGCCACACAATAGCGGGCATTCACGGCCTCGCCCGCCAGCTTGTCTAAGTTGGGCGTGATCACCTCCCAATTGCCCGCGTAGCCCAAATCCTGCGCCCGCCATTGGTCGGCCATGACGATGACAATGTTTGGTTTTTTTGTGGGAGCGGTTGTGCGGAACCCGGTCAGCAGGCCGGCCAGCAGGGTGAGCGTTGTTAGTGCGGGGAGATGGTTCATAGCGTTTATCGGGCGGCTTCTTTGAGTCGTTCAAAGGCGGGTAATAAACTCGCCTTAAGGTCTTTACCCTGAGGTTTTGTTGCCAGATTATTGAGTTCGTGTGGGTCAGTTTTCAGGTTATACACCTCTTCGTAGGTATCGGCCGGGTTTCGCATATTGTAGTAGTGAACATACTTCTGGTCGGCCCGCAACACCCCTTCGGATTGGGGAATAAACACGGTGGGCAAGTTGACCGGGTGCTCAAAATAAAACTCCGTCCGCCAGGGTGCTTTGCGGTTATCCATCAACTCGGTCAGGCTGCGGCCCTGCATTCGGGTTGGCACCGGAAGCCCCGCGAGGGTTAACATGGTGGGAGCCAGGTCGATGTTGAGCGTGTATTGGTCGGTGGTGCGGCCCTGCCGGTTCGGTTGGCGGGGATCATAAATAATCAGCGGCACCCGAATCGACAGTTCGTGGCCGTACCACTTGTCGGCAAAGCCATATTCCCCTTCATAAAATCCGTTGTCGCTGGTGTAAACGATCACGGTATTGTCGGCCAGGCCGCGATCCTGTAAGGCTTTTCGGAGGTTGCCCACCACCTCATCCACACCCGTAATCAGCCGAAAATACGATTTGGTGGTTTGCTGAAACATGGAGTCAGTGGCAAATCGGCGGCTCCACCGAATGCGCGATTCGTTCTGATCGTTGTTTCTAAACCAGTCGGGGAATTGGCGATAATACTGCTCCTGAGCCGCCGTGGGCCGTTTCAGGGTTTGGTCGGCGTAGAGATTGGTGAACCGTTCGGCGTAGGGAAATTCGGGGTTGGCCGCATCCTGTGCGTGGGGAGCCTTGAAACTCACCGACAAACAAAACGGCTTTCCGTTGGGGTTGTCCTGGAGAAATTCATCCATTTGCAGACCCATCAGATCCGTTAGGTGGATGGGTTTTCCACTGGCATCGCGGGCGGCATAATTCCCCTGCCCCGGAAAACCGCGCCAGTAATCGAACTGAGCCGTGGGCATCTGGTTCCCCACCCCATATTTGCCAATAAAACCGGTTCGGTAGCCCGCTTTTCGGAGCAGCATCGGGTAGGTTTGGGCCATAGCCGAATCGGAAAACGTCCCCGCAAAATCGACAATCCTGTGTCGACGCGCATACTGCCCACTCAGAATACTGGCCCGGCTGATGGCGCAAATGGGCGTGGTAACGTAAGACCGCCGAAAATAAAACCCGTCGCGTGACAGCCGGTCGAGGTTGGGCGTTTTGATAAGGCGGTTACCCGCCACCCCCAGCGCATCCCATCGCTGATCGTCGGCCAGCAGAAAAATAATGTTGGGGGCCGTAGCGGGCTGTGATTGATGCAGTGCCACCGGGCGAAGCGCAAGGGCCGCTACTACAACTGGAAGCAAAAAGATGAATCGTTTCAAGGTTGGGGATTAGTTAATTGGGTAAATTCTTTCCCGAATGGATGATTTGTCAACCGTCTCCCAACCGGAAATCGCCCCCAGTTTTTATGGTACTTCCCTCTTTTACCACATTTTTCTCATCATAAGAATCCTCACCTATCGTACCTGTATCGCCAATACGAACGGGACCGGTTGCTTCGATAGTGGAGCCATCCACTACGTTTTTCTGGCGCGGACGGTGGGTTGCATATGCGGCTAACTGCCCGCGTAACTCCTCAACAAACTGAGGATTTTTGAGTAACTCCGACAGTTTATCGTGCAGTACAGCCTCTTTTACTCCCGCAGACTTGTTGGACTCGACAACGGCTTTGGTGAGAGGGTCATCTTCCAGAAACCATGACCGCACCCAGCGCATCGACGCTGAAACAAAGTCTTTAGGAAATTTCTGCACCTCTTCGTTTTTGAGGAGCAGGTCAGTAAGATAGGACATGGCCTGAGGCAGTAAGGTTTCAATCATGATTGTTGGTCGGTTTGTATGGATTGAATTATCTGGTTATAACGCTCTTCGCCAATTTGCTCGAAAATAGCATTGAGATATCCGGCTGTGACATCAGTATTTGGGGAGCCAAGCTGTTTGAAAATTGAGTAGGC
>JAJAYX010000584.1 GCA_026785985.1 Rudanella sp.
ACACCCGGCCGAGATTTTATTCGACGCGCTCGCGTAAACCACAATCTATCTACAGTTTTCACCGATACCCTTCTACCACGGCCACCAGTTCGGGTAGCAGATCGGGGTTGGTTTCCAGGCTGTTACCCACCACAATCAGGGCGGCGCCGGCTTCGAGGGCGGCAGCGGCCCGTTCGTGGGTGTTTATACCTCCGCCAACCACAATGGGCAGGTCAACAGCTTCGCGAACGGCGCGGATCATGGCCGCAGAAACAGGCCAACGCGCCCCGCTACCGGCATCCATATAAATAATCTGAAGGCCCAGCATCTCACCGGCCATAGCCGTGCAGGCGGCCACGCCGGGTTTATCGTGCGGGAGGGGCATGGTGCCGCTGATGTAGGAAACGGTAGTTTGCGTGCCACTATCGACAACCATATAGGCCGTAGGCAGAATTTCTAAACCACTTTTTTTGAGGAGGGGAGCCGCAATCACGTGTTGCCCAATCAGAAACTCCGGGTTGCGGCCCGAAATGAGTGAGAGCAGCAGAATACCGTCGGCAGAGGGTTCAATGTGGAGACTGTTGCCCGGAAACAAAATCACGGGCTTGTCGGTGTGTTCGCGAACGGCGGCAATCAGTTCGCGGTGGGTATACTGGGTCACTAAACTGCCACCAACAAAGAAAAAATCAATCGGAACGTGGCTCGACTGGGTCATTAGGGCCGAAAATGCGTTTTGCTCGATCTTATCGGGATCGAGCAAGACAGCGATGCCTTTCTGGCCAGTTTGTTTGTATTTACGAAGAGTAGCTAACAGGCTGCGTGGGGGCGTTCTGGTTATGGTACTCTGTCGTAGAAGGCTCTGCTCCTGAATTGATTGCATTAGTGTTACGGAAGCGGGTTAATGCACTCGACAGTTGTTCGCGGGCTACGCTGGTGATCACAGACGTTAGCAAACCACCGATCAAACCGCCAATTGCCGACTTTTGGGCCGTTTTTTCTTTTTCTCTAACCAATTGATGCTTCGACTTCTTGTAGGGGTTTTTAGTGTCTACATCGTTGTCGTCATCATACTCATCGTAAGACGCATAGGCCTCCTCGTCGTCATCATCGTCGGGTTCGCCATATTTCTCGGCCCGGCGATATTCGTCTGATTTTGGCAAAATCGCGTTGACAATAATAAATACGCCAATTGCTACGGCTGCCACAAACGCCACCGTTTTACCAGTTTCAGCCGCATCGTCCTTTAGGGAATCGACACTATTCTGGATCGACGATTTAAATCGTTCCGTTGCTTTCATTAGTTCGGCCCGGCGGTCGGTAGTGTCGGCAAACAGCACTTTTGGATCTTCCATTGGTTTTCTCAGGTCTAAATTAGTAAAAAAATAGTTCAGCGCAGGGATAAACCGCTTTGGCGGTACAATCCTGCTTGCTTTTGAAAGTTGCTTATCGTCGGCTTTTATCTATTCACGAGCCGCATATGGCCCCGGTTGGTTCAGGGAATCGCGTGTTTGGTTCATTAATTCCTGAACGGCTTCTGATTTCTCTTCGGCTTTTTTCTCCTTCGACGCTTTGAGGCTTTTATAAGCCGCTTCGCGAATCATGCCGAGGAACGAATCTTTAGCTACAATCCAGACAATGGTCAGAATCAGGAAGAAAGCCGCTACAATCAGGAAGCCCAAATAGCGGCTTTCCAGTACTTCGTTTAGAAAGGCAGCTAGCAAACTCAACAGAAAGATGAGGGTAATGGTGGCTAAAAAACCAAGAATAATCCCGTGAACGGCACGAACCACGCCTTCCTCCACTTTTCCGCGTGTTTCAAGCGTGAATAATTCGATTCTGGCCTCCAGATACCGAAATATGTTTTCCCGTACTTCGTCTAATTTCTCTAACATGGTCTTAACTGGTAATTACCCGCACATCCTATTTACAAAAAAGCGGCCATACTGTTTAGAAAAATGATTTTTGGGTATGAATAAACGCAACTGATTGAACAACAGAGGATAGACTGCTTCGCTGATCGTGGGGGGTGGGGACTCAATTTTGGCGGGCATCACATGGCACTGAGCCTGACTTCCGACGGGAACCAAAAAACCATGCTGACCCTGTTGATCCAGGAATATACCCATAATTTCGAGCATCAGAAAGCGCATCAGCTTTTCGATAAGATCACTCAGTCGGGTCTCGATAAAGTGTATTTTGCCTGGATCGGAAGCCTTGAAAACGACAGGCCGCATTACTATATCATTAACGATCCCGACTTTCTGATCGAATACGATAACGTTGGTTTTCAGAACGATGGTAACCATATCCACGCCATTCTTCGGGAAAAAGGTCAGGATTTTGGTGATGATTTGCTGAAGCGGCATTATCTTGAAGCCAAACACTGATTTTTTCAACCTGCGTTCCAATCAATTACTTGCCGTATGACAACCCCCGACGAAAATTTCGACGCGCTCAACCTTCAGTTGCCGCCCGCACCCGCGCCCAAAGGCGTATACAAACCCTGCCTGATTGTCGGCAACTTCATTTACGTATCCGGGCATGGCCCCTACATGCCTGATGATAGCCTGATGACGGGTCGAATTGGAGCGGAGGTCGACACGGCCTTTGGCCGGGAAGCCGCCCAACAAACGGGCCTCGCCATTTTATCGACCCTGAAAGCCAAATTGGGCAGCCTGAACCGCATAAAGCAGGTGGTAAAAATTCTGGGTATGGTGAACTGCTTGGCCGATTTTGAGGAACACCCCAAACTAATTATCGGATGCTGCGAACTCTTTGCCAAAATTTGGGGTGACGAACACGGCATTGGGGTGCGTAGTGCCGTAGGAATGGGATCGCTGCCCGGCAATATTTCGGTAGAGATCGAAGCCATGTTCGAGTTGACCGACTGAACAAAACCTATGGAACACATTGGTGAGACTCAATACGGTTGCTACTGTTGAAGATATAGAAGCGGAATTAAAACGACTAAATGAAATGTATTCTCTCAAGCTGACACTTTCACTATAGGACGCTTTCATTACAGAAATGTTACCAATAAATAGTAGACAACTGGCAATGTTTGCCTAGCGAGAGAACAACGCCCATATAAAGTTCCTAACCCCCAGAGCTGTTGAGTACTGTGTCCGAAGGGGTAAAATGAGTATAGAAAACTTCTTTCGCCCATAGTTCTGCCAGCCCTTCGGAGCTGAAAGGAAACTCTTGACAGCCGGGTTCTGCTCCCCATGTCTAAGCCGCACAAAAGCCCTGATTTCGTATCTTCGTGGATTCCAGATAATCGCCTGAAACTCCATGAACAAACTCCTTCTCTCGCTAGCAGCGCTGTCGCTCACGGCGAGTGCCTATGCTCAGAAGAAAGCCCGTAAGGCAGCGGCTTTGCCCACTGAAACAGCTATTTTGGCAACTCCTGCCGCCGACCGGCTCCTGCCCCGAAATTCGACCTCACTCATTCAGAATCTGCCGTTTAAATCGGTTGGGCCAACGGTGATGAGCGGGCGCGTGGTCGATTTGGCGGTGAACCCCAATAACCCCAACGAATTCTACGTGGCCTATGCCAGCGGGGGGCTTTGGCACACTACCAACAACGGCGTGTCGTTTGCCCCTTTGTTTCAGAACGAAGCCGTGATGACCATTGGCGCGGTGGCCGTGGACTGGAAATCGGTGCAACCCACCGTTTGGCTGGGAACGGGCGAAGCTAATTCGAGCCGGTCGTCGTATGCGGGGGTGGGTTGCTACAAAAGCACGGATGGCGGCAAAACGTGGCAGCTTTTGCCGGGTTTGGAGGAGTCGCACCACGTGGCCAAAATTGCGTTGCACCCCACTAACCCCAATGTGGCCTGGGTAGCAGCCGGTGGCCACTTATACACGCCCAACAAAGAACGCGGCCTTTACAAAACGACCGACGGTGGCAAAACCTGGAAACAAACGCTCTACATCGACGACCTCACCGGAGCCATCGACGTGGACATTGACCCGGCCAATCCGCAGGTGCTTTATGCGGCCATGTGGCACAAGGAGCGACGGGCCTGGAACTTTGTGGAAGGCGGCAAAACGTCGGGCCTGTACAAAAGTACCGACGGGGGCGAGACCTGGAAACTCATCACGGGTAGTGCGTCGGGCTTGCCGCAGGACGAGAACACGGGCCGCATTGGGTTAACCATCTTCCCGAAAAATGGGCAAACGATGTACGTGATTCTGGACAATCAGGCATCACGGCCCGCGAAAGAGAAAAAGGCCGAAGCGATTAAAAAACTGACTAAAGATCAGCTTCGGGTGATCTCGAAAGACGAGTTTCTGAAAGCCGAAGATTCGTTTATTGCCGATTATCTGGAGGAGCAGAACTTCCCCGAACGCTACACGGCCAAGTCGCTGAAGGAGATGGTTCAGGCGGATAAAATAAAACCCATATCTATCCTGGAATACACCGACGATGCCAACTCCCGGCTAGTCAACGCCGATGTGATCGGGGCCGAGGTCTATCGCTCCGACGATGGGGGCCAACGCTGGAAAAAGGTAAACGCCGATTTTCTGGATGGGCTATACAACACCTACGGCTATTACTTTGGTAATCTGTGGATTGCGCCCGACAGTGCCGACAAGATCGTGATTGCGGGGGTGCCGGTGATTTGCTCGGAGGATGGTGGCAAAACCTACCGAAGCATGGATCAGGGCAATGTTCACTCCGATCATCACGCGCTCTGGATCAACCCTACCAACAACAACCACATGATTCTGGGCAATGACGGGGGCATCAATATCACCTACGACAACGGCAAAACGTGGTTCAAAGCCAACACGCCCGCCGTCGGGCAATTTTATTCGGTGGCGGTCGATATGGCCAAGCCGTATAACGTCTATGGCGGGTTGCAGGACAACGGCGTTTGGGCTGGCCCCAGCACCTACAAGGCTGATTATGACTGGTATGACGGGGGACAATACCCCTACAAGCGACTCATGGGGGGCGACGGGATGATGGTGCAGGTGGACTGGCGCGACAACAGTACGGTGTATACTGGCTTTCAGTTTGGTAACTATTTCCGGGTTAACAAAACGTCCGGCGAGATGAAACGGCTTGTGGTCACGACGGACGTGGGCGAGGGCAAACTGCGCTGGAACTGGGAAGCCCCCATCCTGATTTCGCGGCACAACCAGGACGTTATCTACTTCGGCTCCAACCGATTCCACCGCAGCCTGAACCGGGGCGACGAGTTCAAAACCCTCTCCGGCGACCTCACCCGTGGGCCAAAAACGGGCG
>JAJAYX010000585.1 GCA_026785985.1 Rudanella sp.
CAATAGTGCTGTTTGCGGGCAGGTTTTTATAGACATATTTGCCGTAGTCGAGACCGTATTTCTGGTATTCGGGGTGAATCGAGAAAATAAACCGGGGGTCGGGAAGGTGCGTGAACCCATACCACAACACAATCAGAGCCAGCACAAAACCCGCCAACGGCCCGGCCACCCCAATGTCAAAATATTTCCGGCGGCTGTTGATGTGGTCCTGAATGCGGATAAACGCACCCATTGTGCCGATACCCGAACTGCCAAACCAAAGTGGGATATAGTACGGTAAACTCACCCTCACTTTGTTGTATTTAGCCGTGAAATAATGCCCGAACTCATGCACCGTCAGAATGGCCAGAAATGGCCCGGAATACTGAAATCCTGCCCAGAATTCTTTCCAACCCATTGGCACTATTTTTTTGATTAATTCGGGGTCGTCCGTAAGCCACGACGTGGGAATAAACGACCGGCCAAACATCCACTCAGCCCCAGCCAGCGTGGTGGTGATGAGGGTAATAACGAATAAAAGAAGGTGAATTCCGTATTTGCTCATTAATTTCTCTTCCTCCGCTCGTCGCGACGGGATTTTTTCTGGTCTTTGAGGGCTTTTTCGGCCTCTTTGTATTGCGCTGACTTTCGATCTGCCGCGTCGATCACCTGTTTGTAGTAATCGCGGGCAAGGTCATAGTTTTTTTCGCCATCCGCAATTTTGCCGAGGTTCAGCAACGAGGCCCAGTAATACCCCGCGTTGGTGGCTTTGGTTTGCCGGGCAAAATCAATCGATTTCTGGTAATACTCCTTGGCAACAGGCAGGTTGTGATGGAAGTTCTGGTTCACGTAGGCCAGAATATAAGCCGCCGTGCGCCCGCTAACGGGTTCATAGCCTGCTTTGGCCTGATTGATCTTTTCGAGAAGGTTCTTCGACACGCTTTCTGCTTCGTTCAGATACCCCCGCACAAACGCTGAACGGGCATAATACCGCTCAAAAAACGGATTATCAGGGTATTGCTGGTGCATGTACTTAGCCATATCGTAGGCTTTTTCGTATTGGTTTTCCATGCTATACATTTGGAGCAGGAAATACCGGGCCTCCGTTCTCGTGTAAAACGCATTGTTGGCATTTTTTTCTAACTGTTTGATACCAAGCGTTTTATTGCCTTTCGGAAATAACATCAGAATTGGTTTCAGCAACGGATAATTCTGCGGAATCCACTGGGCATAATAATTATATAACCCATCGCCAAACAACAGTTCAGGGTTAACATCGCCGTTGCCTTTGCACTTATCAAAGTATTTCAGGGCACTTTTACCCGCAAAGGTTGCCTTCGTCCATTTCTTTCGTTCAGCATAAATACGGCCTTTGAAAGCGTAGGCGGCTGCCAGGAAAAACGCGGGTTCAACCTTGTTTTCGCTGTTGTCGTAGAGCTGTTCGGCCAAAATAATGGTGGTGTCCATCAGGGCCAGACAGCGGTCGTCGTAGTCCGTCACGTCGATGTCGGGCACGATTTTCCACCACTCGGCCAGGCCCATCAGAAAATAGGGCATGGGGTGGTTGGGGTAGCGCACCCGCAACCACCGAAACTCCTTGTCGGCTTCGTAGAACTTGTAGTTATAAAGCTGATTGATAGCCTCCGCCGACTCCAACTGCACGCCGGGGTGTTTCAGCAGGCCATCATATTTTTTATCGAACGCCGAGGGGTCGTAGAGTTGCGCCTTCGCAAGCGTGGCGAAGAGCAGGAGTGGTACTATTAAGCAGGCAATTTTTACGTTCACGTTGTTATGTACAATGGACAGAGCCGCCTGAGCGGTGATGCTGATACGCCAGCCCGGTTCGTTGTGTATGAAACGCATAACACCCCAAGTCCGTTTGCGATTGCGGTCATTTTTTGGTTGAAACCCCCTTGTACCCCCCAATAAACGGAAAGAATTGGCCCTGAAACGGTATGCCCGGTAAACCGGATTCTTTCAATAGAAAACCCCTTAACCAGTACCACCGTGAATAAACGTACCTTCCTGAAAACCTCATCGGCCCTGCTTGCCAGCACCATGCTCTCCCCCCTGATCTCCTGCCGCGACGAGCAGAAACCCCTCACCAACTGGGCCGAAAACCTCACCTACAGCACGGGTAATGTGAGGTATCCGAAAACGGTTGCCGAGGTGCAGGAAGTGCTTCGGCAAGCTAATAAAATCAGGGCGTTGGGCAGCCGTCACTCGTTCAATACCATTGCCGACAGCACCGTTCAACAATTGTCCCTCAAGGACATGGAGAAGGTGACGACGCTGGATAAAACGGCCAATACGATCACCGTGGAGGGGAGCCGACGCTACGGCGAGTTTTGTGAGTATCTGCATCAGGCGGGCTACGCACTCCATAACCTGGCTTCGCTGCCCCACATTTCGGTGGCGGGTGCCTGCGCCACGGCTACGCACGGGTCGGGCATCAAAAACGGCAATCTGGCTACGGCAGTCGCAGCCATCGAGTTCGTGCATGGCGGAGGGGAATTAGTCACGCTGTCGCGGGCGCAAAACCCCGACATTTTCGACGGAGCGGTGGTGGGATTGGGAGCATTGGGCGTTGTCACAAAAGTCACGCTGAATGTGCAGCCCACCTTTATGATGCAACAGGCCGTATATCGAAACCTGCCTGTGTCGGCATTGGCGACGAATTTCGAGACCATCATGGGCAGTGGTTACAGCGTCAGCCTGTTCACCGACTGGCAAAACGAGCGCGTCAACCAGGTTTGGATCAAAAGTAAGATCGAGGGCAACAGCACCACGCCGGTGAAACTCGCGCCGGAATTTTACGGAGCCAAACCCGCCACCCAGAACATGCACCCGCTCGACGATCACTCTGCCGAAAACTGCAC
>JAJAYX010000586.1 GCA_026785985.1 Rudanella sp.
ACCCGCTCGGCTTCGTTCATGAGTATTCTGTTCACCTTTTTCGGGGTGTTGACGCTCGTGTTTGCCTCCCGTGACTTTTTTCTGTTCCGAAAACCCCTTGAAAAACTACATCGGGGGGCCGCACCCTGGTTCTTCCAGCATTTTACCCGGATGGGAGGCTCCTATATTGCCGCGTTCACGGCGTTTCTGGTCAATAATAATGGCCGAATGCTCCCCACCGGAACACCGGAATGGGTTTATCTGGTGGGCTGGATTTCCCCCTCCGTAATTGGCGGAATGCTCATTGGCCGCACGGTGGCATACTACAAGAAGAAGTTTGCGGGAAAACTGGTAGCTGAGTTAAAATGACCCAACCAAAATAACTCATTCAGAAACTTAACCCAATCCCAAACGCAAAATGCTGGCTGATGGCCCACAAGTTGTCGGGAATGGCATTGTTGGTCAGGCTGCGCTGGTATTGGAGCGTCATCATAAGGTCGTTTGTACGGCTCATTCGGTGCATGTAGCCCACGGCCAACAGCAAACTTAGCCCCGCCGACGAAAACTGGCCGATGTTTCCGTCGCGCTGACGGAGGTAATTATTCTGGTAATCAATGGCTGTTTCGGCTAACTTAAAATCCATTGTTCCGCCATACTGAACAAAAGCCCTCCCGGTTCGGAACAGAGTGTTACTCATGAGTTTCATCGTGAGCGGCACCTGCAGATATTGAAGGTTAAAAGCCGAGGTTTTGATTAACGTGCCGGGATTGGTAATGCGGTCGGGGGGGTGGCTGTATCCCATTCGTTTGATGGTGTACCACAGACCCGTTCCGAAGGCGTAGCGATCCCGAAAAAAATACACGTCGATATTGGGGCCAATCGTTGTTCGCAACCCACTCCCGAAGTTATTGGTAAAAGCGGCCGAACCATTGCCCGACGCGCTGTTCCACGACATGGTAGCCAGTAATTGAAAGCTAATTTCAACGGGGTGCCAGTTCACCATCCGATCCTGTAGCTCGCGCTGATAGGCATCTTCGGGCTGGGCGGCCATCGAAATTCGTTGCGGAATATTAGTAGTGCTGACCCTTGAGACTCTGGTGGAGCGCGACACGGCTGTTTTGGGGGCAGCCGCCGGTACAACCACAACAACAGCCGGTGCTGCCGCCTTGGGCGCGGGTGCCGGAGCCGCTTTGGCGCGGGCGGTTGGCCTAACCTGACGAGTTTGCCGGGCTGTTCGGGGTTTGGACGGAGCCGTATTTTGTGCCCAGCTACTAACGCCGAACACGCTCAGTAGCAGGATTATCCGAAAAGTTGTTGGTAGAAAAGAAGGTATCATAATAGGGTTGGGGCTGTAATACCGACAAAATACTATTGTAATTAACCCTTTCGCAAATAATGTGCCTGATTTTTTGTTGCTTAGGTGTATGCACCCTATTGGTATCTTCGATTCGGGCTATGGTGGCCTGACTATTATGCGTGAAATTGTGCGGGTACTGCCCCACTATGATTACGTTTATCTGGGCGACAATGCCCGCACGCCCTACGGCACCCGTTCCTTTGAGACCGTGTATCATTACACCCTCGAATGTGTGCAGGAGCTGTTCGCGATGGGCTGCCCGCTGGTGGTTTTGGCCTGCAACACGGCCTCTGCCAAAGCCCTTCGCAACATTCAACAACTGGATTTGCCCGCGCTTTACCCCGGCCCCAATGGCCCCGAAAGGCGGAACCCTCCAGTCCGGGTTTTGGGGGTGATTCGCCCTACCACAGAAGTGATCGGAAGCTACTCGAAAACAGGTGAGGTAGGTATTTTGGCAACAAAAGGAACGGTTCTATCGGACTCGTATGTAGTGGAAATCGAGAAGTTCTTTCCTACCGTCCGGGTGTTTCAGGAGGCCTGCCCCATGTGGGTGCCGCTGGTCGAAAATGGCGAATTCGACCAACCCGGTGCCGATTATTTCGTGAAACAGCACATTGACCGGCTGCTGACGCAATCGCCCACCATCGACACGCTCTTGCTGGCCTGCACCCATTATCCGTTGCTTTTACCCAAAATCCGGCAATACACCCCCGACAACGTCACCATTTTAAGTCAGGGGGAGATTGTAGCCCGGAGTTTAGTGGATTACCTGCACCGCCACCCCGACATGGCCACCCGCTGCACCCAAACCGGCCAACGAACGTTCCTGACCACCGATTCGCCCGCCGATTTTAGCCGACAGGCCACGGTTTTCTGGGGAGAGCCGGTTGTGGCCGGGCATTTGGCGTTGTAGCCGGCGGGTAAGTTGGCCCACCTTTTGCCGTATATTTGCTACAACTTGATGAAGCGAATTTGCTCATTCGCCCAATCGCTCATTCACTCATTGGTTTTAGATGAACGTTTTAAAGTTTGGCGGCACGTCCGTAGGCTCCGTTGAGAGCATCAAGCAGGTTATCCAGATTATCGACGATGCCTCACGCGGCACCGCAACCACCGAGGGCCGCAATGTTGCCGTGGTGTTCTCCGCAATGGGGGGCGTTACCAACCAACTGATCGAAATTGGCCGCATGGCCGCCAACGCCAATTTAGATTATCTCGATCTGGTTCGGCGGATCGAAGACCGGCACTTCAACGTGGTGAAAGCCCTGATTCCGGTGAAGGAGCAGAGCAAGGTGTTTGCTAACATCCGGGGTGTCATCAATGAACTCGAAGACCTGCTCCGGGGCGTGTCGCTCATCCGCGAACTCTCACCCCGCACCCACGACCTCATCACCAGTTTCGGCGAACGCCTGTCCACCCTTGCCATTTCGGAGTGCATTCGGTCGCGGGGGTTATCAGCGCGATTTTGCGATGCCCGGAACCTGATTAAAACCGACGCGCAGTTTGGGCAGGCCGAGGTAAATTATACCCTCACCAACCAACTGATTCGCGATTATTTTGCCAACTCCAACAGTATCGAACTGATTACGGGCTTCATCGGCTCCACTGAAAAAGGCGAAACTACTACCATGGGGCGCGGTGGCTCCGATTACACGGCCAGTATTATTGGCGCGGCTTTGGATGCCGACCTGATCGAAATCTGGACCGACGTGGACGGAATGATGACCGCCGACCCGCGCAAAGTGACCAACGCGTTCAACATCCCGACTATCACCTACGCCGAAGCGATGGAGTTGAGTCACTTCGGGGCGAAGGTAATTTACCCGCCGAGTTTGCAACCGGCTTTTGCCCGCAACATCCCGATTCGGGTGCTCAACACCTTCAACCCGACGCACGCAGGCACTTTGGTGAGCCGCACCGCCGACCGTCGGCAGTACACGATCACGGGAATTTCGAGCATCGACGACATTGCCTTGGTCAACGTGCAGGGGTCGGGCATGATTGGCGTGGCCGGGGTGTCGGCCAAGTTGTTTGGCGTATTGGCGCTGCACCGCATCAGCGTGATTCTGATCTCGCAGGCCTCGTCGGAACACTCCATTTGCTTTGCTATCGACCCGCGTTTGGCCGAGCGTGTAAAGACAATTCTGGACGATGAATTTGCCGTGGACATTGCCAGCGGACACGTGGATAACATCAGTATTGAACGCGAGTTGTCGATTATTGCCACCGTGGGCGAGGGAATGCGGAAATCGTCGGGAATTGCCGGGAAACTGTTTTCGGTATTGGGTAAGAATGGAGTCAACATTGTGGCCGTAGCGCAGGGATCGTCGGAGATCAACATTTCGATAGTGATTGCCAAAACAAACATCTCCAAGGCCCTCAATGCACTCCACAACGTGTTTTTCCAGTCGGAGGCCCGGATGCTGAATATTTTTGTGGTCGGAACAGGCCTGATTGGCAAGACGCTGTTGACCCAGATCCACAATCAATTCGGGTATTTGCGCGACGAGAAAATGCTGAAAATCTGCCTCGTCGGGGTGTCGAATACAAAAAAAATGTTGCTCGACCCCACCGGAATCGACCTCAGCGATTGGCGCGAACGGCAATTAACCGAAGGCGTAACAACTTCATTACCAGCATTTGTCGAAAAAATAAAATCGTATAACCTGCCCAACTCGGTGTTCATCGACTGCACGTCGGACAAAGACATTGTGCAGTTTTACGACTCATTGCTTGATGCCAACGTGTCGGTGGTAACACCCAACAAAGTGGCCAACTCCGGCTCCTACGCTGAGTATCGCCGGTTGCAGCGCACGGCCCTGAACCGGGGCGTGAAATTCCTCTATGAAACGAACGTGGGTGCGGGTTTGCCAATCATCAACACCATTCAGGGTCTGATGCTGGCGGGCGACCGCTTCATCAAGATCGAAGCCATTCTGTCAGGAACACTGTCCTACATTTTCAACACGTTTCGGTCGGGGGCCAAGTTTGTCGATGTGGTGCGAGAGGCCAAAGAGAAAGGCTACACCGAACCCGACCCGCGCGACGATCTAAGCGGTCAGGACGTAGGCCGAAAAATCCTGATTCTGGCCCGTGAAGCCGGTTTCGCCCTCGAACCCAGCGACGTTACGATCAACAACCTACTGCCGCAAGCCTGCATCGACGCACCCACTATTCCGGCCTTCTTCGATGAATTGGAGGCCAACAATGCTTACTTCGAGAGCCTGCTAACGGAGGCCGAAACTAAGGGCGAAAAGCTCCGCTACGTAGCCACTTTCGAGAACGGCAAAGTGACCATCGAACTCCGGGCGGTGGATGCCGACCACCCCTTTTACACGCTGTCGGGAGCCGACAACATTATTTCGTTCATCACGGAACGGTATAAAGAGCGGCCCTTGGTGATCAAAGGCCCCGGTGCGGGCGCCGAGGTTACGGCCTCCGGCGTGTTTGCGGATATGGTCAGTATTGGTAGTTATTTGGGATGAAATAGTATCTTCGTTCTGCTAAATTAATCTGATCATGAGCCGCCGACAATTGTTAGCTCAAGCCTTAGAGACCATCAATAAACTCCCTGAAGAGCGAATCAGCGAGGTCATTAATTTTGCCTCCTACATGCTCAAAAAGCACGAGGAGGCCATATTACAGAAAGGAATTGAACGGCTGGTAGAGACATCGAACGCCTTTGCCTTTCTGCACGATGAGGAAGACTTATATACGCTGGACGATCTGAAAGAACGATATTGATGAAACAGGGCGACCTTGTTCTGGTGCCGTTTCCATTTACGGATTTATCAGGCAGCAAAATTCGACCAGCATTAGTCTTAATGCACACAACATTGGATGTAACACTTGCTTTCATCTCAACACAATTGAATTGGCAGGAGCCAACTGATATTTTGCTGACCCCTGACAGCGTAAATGGGTTGAAGAAGGCTTCCCTTGTCAGGCTTAGTAAATTGGCAACTATTGATCTGGTGCTGCTACAGGGCCGGTTGGGAGAATTATCAGCAAACGAGTTACAACAAATCCAGCAAAATTTGCGGACGCTATTTCAGTTATAACGGCCTCCGGCGTGTTTGCGGATATGGTCAGTATCGGGAGTTATTTGGGGTAAGAAATCAGCCAACTCGCCGTATCTTTGGCTAAGCTAGACAAACAGACTAATGGACTTCATCAGTGCAGCTTATTCTGCCGTGACCGACGAGGTTTTCTTTATTTTGAGCCTCCTGAAAACGCTGAAAGTCCGGGTGGCAGCCATGATTGATGAGCGAAATAAGTAATAACTCTATGCCTATCCCCCACAAACTCCCCCTCTCGTTCTACGAAAACCACGATACCTTAACCCTCTCCCAACTTCTGCTCGGTTGCGAACTTGTTCACGAAACCCGTGGCGAAGGCCGCACCGCAGGCATTATCGTTGAGACGGAGGGCTATGTTACCGGCGACCCAGCCTGCCACGCCTACCGGCGCGAAACCAAACGTAACGCGGCCATGTTCGGCCCAGCGGGGATACTCTACGTTTACCAGATTTATAACCATTACAACTGCATCAACGTTGTGACGGGGCCTGCCGGGGTAGGTGAAGCCGTTCTGATTCGTGCCCTCGAACCCACCGATGGCATCGACCTGATGGCCCACCGACGGAACGAAGCCTTTAAAACGGGCTTCGAACGCTACCGCAACAACACCATCGACCCCAATACCGCCGACGGATTCCGAAACCTTTGCAACGGCCCCGGCAAACTGACCATCGCCCTCGGTATCAGCCGCCACAACCACAATGGCAGCTCGCTCATCAACGGACCTATCAGCATAACCCCCCGCGTTCTGACCGACTTCGATATGGTCACCACCACCCGCATCGGCATCACTCAGGGTATTGAATTGCGCTATCGGTATTATGTGAAAGGGAATCGGTTTGTCAGTAAAAAATGATGAGTTATTTCCCCCAGTCCCACACTACCAAGGCCCATTCTTCGCCTGCGTCGGGTTCATGAAATTGATGAACAACCTGGAAGCCTACCCGTTCGTGGGCGCGAAGGGAGCGCGTGTTACGGGCCGAAATATCGGTGATGAATAGCCGAAACTGGTCGCTGTATGTTTTGCGGTGGTGGTGGTAAAGGCCATCGAAAACACCCAGACCCCGATAGTCATCGCCTACACACACCTGCCCTACTACGTAATAGGGGTGCTTACTCAGGGGTTTTCCTTCGTAGTGAATGGTGTTGAGCATTTCGAACAGCGTTTCCAGTTCGGGAACAAAAGCACGAACACCCGGCATAGCTGTGATGGCGTAACCAACCACCCGCTCGCCATCTTTGGCAATCACACTTGGCCCCAACTCGTGCATTTTTTGCATTTGATCGAGGGTGTATTGCAGGGTCAGAAAGCCCTGTTTGTGTTGCACATCGGGGGGGAGATTTCGCGACAGGTTCTGTTGTTGAAGGTTCAGAATGCCCTGTAAATCGGCGGTAGTTTGAGCGGTGGTTATAATCATTGTTTTGTCAATTTTGACGATAGAGTAACGGCACAAAAAGTTTCGGCAAAAAGGCCAAAAAAGGCTCAGAAAGGGTTATTTACCCGCAATCTATGTTCCGACAAATATCTTCAAAAATCATTTGGTAGAACGGACAAAAAAACGTAATTTTATAGGCTAATCAAACACAACAAATGGCTAAATCTGATATGGCGCAAGCCGCAGCCAGTGCAACTGATAATAAGTTAAAAGCACTGCAAACAACCATCGAGAAACTCGACAAAGCCTATGGCAAAGGAACCGTAATGCGCCTGAGCGATACGAAGGTGATGGACGTTCCGGTTATCTCGACGGGTTCGCTGGGTCTTGATCTCGCGCTCGGAATTGGCGGTCTGCCACGCGGGCGTGTCGTTGAAATTTACGGCCCTGAATCATCCGGTAAAACAACCCTGACGATGCACTGCATAGCCGAAGCACAAAAGGCGGGCGGTATCGCGGCCTTTATCGATGCTGAACACGCTTTCGACCGGACGTATGCCGAGAAGTTGGGTATTGACGTTAAAAACCTCCTCATTGCCCAACCCGATAACGGTGAGCAAGCTCTCGAAATTACGGAACACCTAATCAGCTCCGGGGCCATCGATATCATCGTGATTGACTCCGTTGCTGCTCTCGTGCCAAAAGCCGAGATCGAAGGCGAAATGGGCGAAAGTAAAATGGGTCTTCAGGCTCGTTTAATGTCGCAGGCGTTGCGGAAACTGACCGGCGTGATCAACAAAACGGGTTGCTGCTGTATTTTTATTAACCAGTTGCGCGAGAAAATCGGTGTGATGTTCGGAAACCCCGAAACAACCACTGGTGGTAACGCCCTGAAATTCTACGCATCCGTCCGGTTAGATATTCGACGGATTGGGCAGATCAAAGAAGGAGCCGACAATGTAATCGGCAACCGCACCAAAGTGAAGGTGGTGAAGAATAAAATGGCCGCTCCGTTCAAAGTGATTGAGTTCGACATCATGTATGGCCTGGGTATCTCGAAAGTAGGTGAGATTCTCGACCTTGCCGTTGAAATGGAAATCGTGAAGAAAGCCGGCTCCTGGTTCTCCTATGGCACCAGTCGTTTGGCGCAGGGTCGCGATGCCGTGAAAGAACTGCTGCTCGATAACCCTGAACTGATGGGCGAAATCGAAGCCAAAATCCGGGCCAAGATCAACGAAGATCAAAACGCCCTCCTCGACCCCGCCGGTGGTGTGGAAGAAGATGAAGGAGTGATTAAAGATTAATCAAAAAATAGCGTAAAGCCGGAGGGGGAGCAAAGGGAACATGCAATAGCATTTCGTCCCTTTACTCCCCCTCCTCCGTTTTAGCCCCTATTTCTGATACGTTCCGAAAACGTGATCCCACAATGGCGAGGATACACCGTAATTGCTATCGTGGTTTTTGTAGTGGTGAACGCTGTGGTTGATCCAGAGTTTCTTAAACGAATTCTTTGGTGGAGTATAGGCATGTACAATAAAATGTACAGCCAGATAGCCCGAATAACCAACCAGAAAACCAGGAAAAAACGAATAGGCAGCTTCACCCATCAACAGAAAAAACAAACCGAAAAACCCTAAACCAACCAGAATAGCGAGTGCCGGAGGCATAGCCAGGCGGGTTTTATCTTTCGGAAACTCATGGTGTACACCGTGAAATGTATACTGAATCTTTGCACGCTGGGGTGTTTTGGGTTCTAGGTGATACAGATACCGGTGCAACACATATTCAAATAACGTGAAGCCGAAAAGACCCGTCGCAAACAAGCCAATAATGGCTCTATTTGAGAAATTAGTGTAGTTGAATGCATACCAAACCAACACGGCTGAAGAGATTAACCACATACTGATGGGCACCATAATATGGGTGCGGGACAGTGCTTCTAATAGTGGATTTTCGAAGAGTTGTTTGGTGCCATTGTTTTTAGGACGAGCGTGATACCCGGGCCTAAAATCGTCAATTTTAGCTTGCATAACGTATTTAGTACGGTTGAATAGTGCGAGAACTAATTAGTAAACCAACTTGACAACTGCCCGGTTCACCAAGGTTAGCGAATGGGCCACCTGTCTAAGTTAACCTTTCTTTAATCCTACAACCGTACAGCGTCAATTCTGTTTACTGACAACTAAAGTGTCTGCTACCCTCTCCTGCATATTGGCAAAATTTCCGGCGGGCAGCTTCTGGCGAATGATCAGTCGGAGCGAGTTATCGTAGGACAGATAATTCCACATCCAGTTGATAAGAATCAGCAACCGGTTTTTAACACCCACGATGGCCATCAGGTGAACCACCAGCCAGGTGAGCCAGGCCAGCACACCACTAAATTTCAGATACGGCAGATCGACCACGGCCAGCCCACGGCCAATGGTGGCCATTGTGCCGAGGTCACTATAGGTAAACTCCTGCATGGGTTGATTTTTGAGCAGATGTATCAGGTTCTTCCCCAGCAACTTACCCTGCTGAATGGCTGGTTGGGCAACCTGCGGGTGCCCCGTTGGCCACACCTCGCCTTCGTCCATCTTGGCCTCGTCGCCAATGGCAAACACATCCTTATAACCATGAACCTGACTGAATCTGTTAACCAGTACGCGACCACCCCGCCCAACAA
>JAJAYX010000587.1 GCA_026785985.1 Rudanella sp.
CCCCCAACGGGCTTCACCGGAACGACAACGTTCTGCTACACCGCCAGTAATACGGCAGGGCAGAGTAACAGTACCTGCGTGACGGTGAACGTGAATCCGGCCCCAACCACTGGCCCCAACGCCAATAACCGGCCCATCGCCAACAACGACAATACCCGCACAACGGCGGGAATGCCCGTGACGGTGCCGGTATTGGCCAACGATACCGACCCCAACGGACCCGGTAGCCCCAACGGGCAGTTGAGCAACCCCACGCTGCTGACCCCGCCAGCGGTGGGAACGGCGGTGGTCAACAACGACGGAACAGTTACCTATACCCCACCTGCGGGCTTTACCGGCACGGTGAGTATTCCGTATCAGGTCTGCGACAAAGGAACGCCCACGCTTTGCAGTACCGCAACGATGAACGTAAACGTGCAGCCCGCGCGCCCCACCAGCCCGATTGCGACTCCCCAGTCGCCGGTGGCAGTGGATGATGCCCTGCTGACGACGAAGAACACGTCGGCAACCGGCACGGTAGCGACCAACGACCGCGACCCAAACAGCCCGGCCCAGGCTCTGACCTACGCCAGTGGACAGCCGCGCAACGGCACGGTGACGATGCAGCCCAACGGCTCGTACACGTACACGCCCCAGCCGGGTTTTGTGGGGCCGGATAGCTTTACCTACAACGTTTGCAACCCGGCAGCTCTGTGCGAGAAAGCCACTGTGTCGGTGCTGGTGCAACAGCCCGCCAACCAGCCGCCCATTGTCACGCCTGATTTCGTGGACGTGATTCCGGGTATCCCGGCCAAAGGCAACGTGCTGACCAACGACAAAGACCCCGAAGGAACGCCGTTGACCGCTCAGGTGATTGGTACGCCCCCGCCGGGTCTGACGCTCTCGCCCGATGGCTCGTACACGTACACGGCTCCGGTGGGGACAACGGCCCCCGTCACGGTGCCAGTGCAGGTCTGCGATAGCAACACGCCCCCGGCCTGTACGACAACGACGCTGACGCTGGTGCCGGTGCTGCCCATCCAACCGGGCAACAACCCGCCCATCGCCAACCCCGATTCACCGCGCACTACCGCCGGCGTGCCGCTGACGGTGAACGTAACTGCCAATGACGTGGACCCTGACGGTCCCACACTGGGTGGCAATCCGCTGTCTGCCCCGCTGATTATCAGTGGACCGCGCAACGGCACGGCGGTGGTAAACCCCGACGGAACGGTGAGTTATACGCCTGCTCCGGGCTACACCGGCCCCGACCAGTTGGTGTACCGGGTGTGTGACCTGGGAACGCCCCCGCTGTGTGCTACGGCAGCGGTGAACCTGACGGTTGACCCAACCAGACCGGCGGGTGTGACCAACACGGCTCCGGTCGCCATCGACGATGCCCTGCTGACGACGCTCAACACGTCGGCGACGGGGACGGTTGCGGCCAATGACCGCGACCCGGAAGGCCAGTCGCTAACGTTCAGCAAACTGAGCAGTCCTACCAACGGGACGGTGGTGCTGAGTCCGAACGGCAGCTACAGCTTCACCCCGGCACCGGGCTTTGCAGGCACCGACAACTTTGTGTATCAGGTGTGCGACGGAGCTAGCCCAGCCTTGTGCTCAACGGCTACGGCCTACCTGACAGTAGCTAATCCGGCCGCTCCGTCGGCCTATCTGCTCCAGGTAAGGGTACTGTTGCAGGGAGCCTTATTCAACGTCAATAGCGGCACGCTCATGCGGGACGATCTGCGAACCGGCGGCTACCTGCCCCTCACATCGCCCTACTCGGTATCGGTGAGTGGACGCTTTGCCCAGACCGGGGGCGGAGGAGGAGAAACCACCTCATCGGCTGTCCTGCGAGGTAATGCCGGTACGCCCGATGCCATTGTGGACTGGGTGCTGGTCGAACTCCGAAATCCGGCTAATCCAGCCCTCGTAGTGGCTACCCGCTCGGCCTTAGTGCAGCGCGATGGCGATGTGGTGCTGCCTGCCGATGGGGTGTCTCCGCTGAGTTTCACCGGCCTGACGGGTACGCAGTATTTCGTCTCGGTCAAGCACCGTAATCACCTCGGGGTGATGACGGCCACCGCCCTGCCGCTGAGTGTGACGGGGACGCTGGTTGATTTCACGACCATGACCAACGTGCAGGTCTATGACAAACCCGGTGCGGTGAACTACAACGGGGTCGAGATGATTTCGGTGAATGGCAAACGCGCCCTGTGGGCGGGTGATGCCAACGCCGATGGCAAGGTCAAATACATTGGCGGGGCCTCCGACAACACGCCCATTCTGAACGACGTGATCGGCGCGCAGGGTAGCAATCCGAGTCCGCAGTACAACTACGATTTTGCCTTTGGCTACCTCTATGGCGACGTGGACATGAACAGCAAAGCCAAGTACCAGGGCGCGGTGAACGACCCCACCTGGGTGTTTAGCAACGTGGTGGCCACCTTCCCGCTCAACACCCTGGAGTTGTATAATTACGACTTCCTGATTGAACAGATTCCCTGATTTGTTGAGGGCGGTCGCCCGATGAATGGGGCGACCGCTTTTCCTTATTGCCCGTGCGACTGACCCATTTGTAAATACAGTTCCATCTTGTCAAACACAACTCAGTTCCATTAACATCATGAAATTTATTTTCGCCTTCGCTTGCTTTTTGCTGCTGGCCCTGACCAGTAAGGCTCAAAACCAGCTCGACCTGACCCTGCGCTACAACATCGCCCAGAGCCGCTACGAAGTCTATGCCCGACCTAACTTTTCCCAGGTCGATTACCTCTGGGGCAGTTCCCAGGTCAGCGTCGTCACACCAGCCTCGCTGGCCAATGCCGCCTTTGCCATCACCAGCTACGAAGGCGGGGGCTGGGACGACAATTCGCAGTTGTACGGCCCGTCGGCGGCTTCGGGCTCAGATTTTCACGGTATTGGTTCGCCCGGTAAAAAAATTACGCTGGTGTCGGGGCAGGAGAAGTTGCTGTTCAGTTTCACCCTTCCCGGCGGGGTGTGCGTGAACGGACTGCGCCTGTTTGTAAACGGGAGCGACCCCGGCTCCAACCCAACAGCGATGCCCGGCGATTTTACGAACGTGGTTTACGTGGCAGCGGTCAACAATACGACCAGTGTGTATCGGGCGAACTACGCCAACACGGGCACGACCTGTACGGCCTGTAATCTGGTGGCCCCTTCACTGAGCAAATAAGATACCGAACGGATGGCACTATTTTTTCACCTATTACGACGCTGCCGGTGGCTGCTGTTCGTGCTGCTCTCTCCGGGATGGGTGCTTCCCTCCGGTGCAGCGGCCCAGACCACGCCCCCCTGCGACTACAGCACCGCCACCGTTACGCTCAACAGCGTGGGCGGTTCGGGCGGTGGCACGGTGCGCTACTTGCTGACCGACGAAACCGGCCTGATCCGGCAGGTGAGCAGTACCCCCACCTTTACGGGTCTGAGCGGAAGCCGCTCTTACACGGCTCTGGTTATCAGTCACGACGGCACAGCCACGGGCCTGACAGCGGGGGGCGCATTGAGTGCGGTGTCATCTACCTGCTACAACTGGTCTGAAGCCCTCATCCTGCGGGTTTGTGTCGGCAACGACGAGGATGGTGACGGAGTTACGGACGAACAAGACCGCTGCCCCGGCACGCCCCTGGGTACGCCGGTGAACGCCTACGGTTGCCCAAAAACCCGCACCACCTGCGATTATTCAACCACCAGTGTCACCCTGAATAGCCTGGGTGGAACGGGCAATGGGACGGTTCGCTACGCACTGGCCGATTCAGTCGGCACGATTGTGCAGGTGAGCGCGACCCCCATGTTCGGGGGACTAACGGGAAGCCATACCTACATGGCCCTGGCTATCAGCCACGATGGATCGGTCACGGGTTTAACCGTGGGCCAGTCGCTCAGTGCGGTGTCAGCCAATTGTTACGATTGGTCGGACGCGCTGGTGATTCGGGTTTGCGTTGGCAACGACGAGGACGTAGATGGGGTAATCGACCTGCTGGACCGCTGCCCCGGTACGCCCGGAGGAACACCCGTGAATGCGTATGGTTGCCCTAAAAACCTGACAACCTGCGACTATGCCACCTCGACAGTGAGCCTCTCCACATCGGGGGGCGCTGGCAACGGTACGGTGCAGTATGTGCTGGCCGATTCGGTGGGAACAATTTTGCAGGTCAACCCCTCGGCAACCTTTGCTGGTCTAACGGGCAGCCGTACCTATATGGCCCTCTCTATTAACCACGACGGATCGGCAACGGGCCTGACGGTGGGGCAAGCGCTGAGTGCAGTGTCCGCTAATTGTTATGACTGGTCGGACGCGGTGGTGTTCAAAGACTGTGTTCCATCCGCCACCTGCGACTATACGGTGGGCACCCCCATCACCCTACAGTCGGTGGGGGGAACAACGACACCAGGGACGCTGACGCGCTACGTGCTGGTGAACCCCGCCGGGCTGATTGTGCAGGTAACCAACGCGCCCTCGTTCGCTACGGCAGGCCTGGCGGGTGGTTTGTACACCGCTTACGGGATGGTTTATACTGACGATGGGAGTGTAAGCAATCTGGAAACGGGGCGGCTGTTTGCGCGGGTGCAGGCCAACTGCATCGCGCTGTCTGCTCCGATCCGATTGAGTCTTTGTGTGCCTTGTGTACCCCGCTGTGTACCGATAACCGTTACGCGCCCGATAAACAGGTGAGTTCACTTTAAACCATTGATGACGATGAAAACAATTCTTTTACTGGCTCTTTTGGCCGTAGCCGACACATTGGCTACGGCAGCCACCCCGGCTTATTCGACCGTTCCCGATGATTCCCAGCCCGCTTTTCGGGTCAGTCTGAAATACAACTCTGAAGTTCAACGCTACGAAGCCTATGCCCAGGCCAATTTTACTCAGGCAGCCTTTCCACTGGGACCATCTCAAATCACCCTTGTCGTTCCAGGGCAGGTAGCCGATCAGTCTTTCAACATTGTCAGTGCAACGGCTCAATGGCAGGATTATTCCAGCGTATATGCGCCAACGGTAACTCCTGGCCTGGACTTTCACGGCATTCACAGTATGGGCAAACCCATCGATGTACAAGCTGACAACCCGTTTATGCTGTTCGCGTTCAGCCTTAAAGAGGGCTACGTCGAAGGAGTGCGGCTGTACATAAATGGGCAGGACCCCAGCTCGAAGCAGGCTGGTATGATGGGGGGCGACTTTGTCAACACCATGCAAAACCACAAAAGTGTCGAGTTTTATCGGGAAGGGCTGAATGAGCGCGATTTGGCCCAACTGACCACTAAAACTACTGAACCCGGTGAGCCGACCATAACGGTGCATCCCAACCCGATTTCGGGCGATGTGCTGACGGTGACGGCCCGGCAGTTCGCGCCCGGCGAGAAACTCTCGTTGCGGCTATTATCAGTGACGGGTGTTGAATTTGCCCGCATCGAGGAATCCGTTGAACGGTTAGTCAACTACCGGCTTCGGATTCCCCACCAACTCGCGGGTTCTGCCTATCTCTACGCCGAACGGGCTACGCCGGTATCAGGGCCGCGCAGCTTTTGCCAGAAACTAATCATCCTGAATTAATGCCCCTTTTGATTTAACTCAACAACGACCTGACATTATCGTATGGATTCTTTATTACGCCTGATTGACTGCTATCTAAACAGTCGGAGAACAATACTCAGCGCACTGGATGCCCAGAAATTCGGGGTAACCAAAATGGCTGCCTTTGTTGATGTAAGCCACGCCGTAATTTTTAATCGTCGGCGGGATCATACCACCTGGCGCCCCTGCGAACTAGCTCGGTTAGCCAACGAATTACACATGACTTCCACCGCTATTACCAGTTTACGGCTGGTAGCCCCCCAACTAGTATGCCTGCCTGAGCCGCTTTTACGTCGGTTGATGCGGGAAACCCCATTAGACAGGAAGAAACTGGGTGTTCGAAGCAAAGATTACAATTGCTGGCAGTACGATGAATTGGTGCTACTGGCTTCATCGCTCCGGCGGTGGCAGGAGACCAACGTGAACATACCATCTGTTTAGAGCGTGAGGAATTGTCAAAATTTATGATTGGAATTTTCATTTACTTTGCACAAAAAAGGCTAAACTGGCCCTCAAATTTTCTTTTTGAATGAATTCCTACATTTGAATAGCTGTAGTGCTTACTTTGGGAAGGATTACCAGACAAAACATTCTTTTTCTCACTCATGCTTCGTTTCATTACACTCTCTGCTTCGCTGTTTCTGCTGATGACAACCATCGCAACCGCCACAAACAGCCCCGCCGGCCGCAAACCCTCCGACAAACTCTACGAGATTCGGATTTACCACCCCACACCCGGCAAATATGCCGAGATTGTGGATCGGTTCCGGCAGTACACGACCAAGCTGTTCGAGAAGCACGGCATGGAGAACATCGGCTACTGGACTCCCACCGATACCAGCCGTAAAGAGTTGGTTTATATTCTGGCCTATCCCGATAAAGCCGCCCGCGATGCGTCGTGGAAGGCGTTTGGCAGCGACCCGGCCTGGAAAGAAGTGGTGGCTAAAACCGAAGCCAACGGCAAACTGGTGGCCAAAGTCGATCAGATTTTCATGAAGGAATCCGACATTTCGCCCAAGGTTCGGGTGAAAGCCAAGTCGCCTGCGCGGGTGTTCGAGATGCGGACTTATACGGCGGCCCCCGAAAAGTTGCCCAACCTGCTCGCCCGTTTCCGCGATCATACCATCAAACTGTTCAGCAAGCACGGCATGACGCACATCGGCTATTTTCTGACCACCGAACCCACGGCTCCTGATGCCAGCGGGCAATCGCGTTTGGTGTATTTCCTGGCGCACGAGAGCGAGGCTGCCGGCAAAGCCTCGTTCGATGCGTTCCGCAAAGACCCGAAATGGATTAAAGCCAAGGAAGAATCGGAAAAAGGAGGGCCAATTACCGGCAAAGTAGAGTCGGTGTATATGATACCAACGGATTACTCACCGATGAAGTAAGGTAAATTTTCGACATGTTTTTGCAGCTGATGTCGGTTGCAGAAACATGTCGGTTTCTATACGGTATGCAGAATTCTTGATAGTCAGATCGATTTGTACCAGTTTTGAACGATAATTTCTATTTTTTGAGTCAGAACAGATAGAAGTCGATTAAGGCAAACAAGTCAATGCCTTACAAGAAGGTAATGTCATAAATATTGTGGGTAGTCGTATTTTAGCCGAAAATTAACGGATGGAACTAGCCGACTTTTATAAGAAACTCCTGGCAATAGACATGCCCTGGCAAATAACCAAGACAGAAGTAGACTCAACCAAATCGGCAGTTTATATCTATTTAGGTCATCCAAAGGGAGTACAGTTTGCTTGTCCCTGTTGCCATAAACCGTGTGCGGTCTATGACCATCAAAAA
>JAJAYX010000588.1 GCA_026785985.1 Rudanella sp.
AGAACAAACGCGGTAAACTCAGTCTGAACCCGGCCATGACCATCAACGATGCTACGGGTAAGCCACTGAAAACCAACGGCTGGTGGAACTGCATCAGGGCGGGCGATGCCGATGGCGATGGCGATATTGATCTGGTAGTGGGTAACCTGGGGCTGAACTCGCGCATCCGGGCCAGCCAAACCATGCCCGCCGAGATATACGTCAGCGATTTTGATAACAACGGCACGCTGGAGCAGATTATCACCTGCGCCGACGAAACCGGAACCCTTTATCCATTGGTACTGAAGGGCGATTTGCAGAAACAGATGCCGACTATCAAGAAGAAATTTGTGAAATTCAATGACTACGCCGGGAAGAAAATTGACGAAATACTGGATGAAAACCAGATCAGGCAAGCCCTGCGGAAAGATGTATTTACGGGCGCATCGGCCATTTTGCTCAACGATGGCAAAGGCAAGCTGACCTTTCAGCCGTTGCCCGCCGAAGCGCAATTTTCACCCGTTTGTGGGGTTGCATTTCTTGATTATGACCACGACAACCGCACAGACCTCGTGCTGACCGGGAATTTTTATGATGTATTGCCCGAAATTGGCCGCTACGATGCCAGTTACGGCGTGGTGCTGCGAAACGCGGGCAAAGCTGCCAATGGCACCATCAACTACGTAGCCATGAACCCGGCAGTATCGGGTTTTTTCGTGCATGGTCAGGCTCGACGGATGGCACAACTCAAACAGGGGCAACTTATTATCGCTAAGAACAACGACCGGGCGCAGGTCTTTACAGTGACCAATAAACAGTGACCAATGAACAATGTCGCAGCGCATTTGCACTGCTGATGGCGTTCCTTTTCATTCCCGTACAATTATGAACCGTATTCTTATTATTCTCTCCGGTTTCGCATTTGCGCTGACTGGCTGTAAGGGCTTTACATCTGAAAAACAACTTTTCCAATCGCTCGATTCGACTAAAACAGGCGTAGGGTTCGTCAATAAACTCGTGCCGACCGAGGACCTGAACCTACTCGATTACCTGTATTTCTACAATGGCGGGGGCGTTTCAGCGGGCGATATCAACAACGATGGTTTGACGGACTTGTACTTTGTCTCGAATCAGGGCAAGAACAAGCTATACCTTAACAAAGGCGGATTCAAGTTTGAGGACATTACCGAAAAAGCAGGCATCGCAGGGTTTTCGGATTGGCAAACAGGTTCGACCATGGTCGACATAAACGGCGATGGATTCTTGGATATTTACGTTTGTGCGGTCGGTAATTTCCGGGGGCTTGAAGGATCAAACGAACTCTATATCAACAACGGCGACGGCCGCGACGGCGTACCGACATTTACCGAAAAAGCGGCTGACTATGGCCTTGATTTTACGGGTTTCTCAACCCAGGCCGCCTTTTTTGACTATGACCACGACGGCGACCTCGATTGCTATCTGCTCAACCACGCGGTACATACTTCCCGCAGTTACGACCGCGTAACGGCCCGCAACCTCCGTGCCAACGAATCGGGTGATTATCTGTACGAAAATCGCGGGGCAAAAAGCGCCCAAAACCCAAAAGGGGGCTTCGTGAACGTCAGTGAGAAAGCGGGGATTTTTGGGGCGGCAATGGGCTACGGATTGGGTATTTCGGTAGCTGACTTAAACAACGATGGGTGGGAAGATTTGTATATCTCGAACGATTTTCACGAAGACGATTATTACTACGTCAACAACAAAAACGGCACCTTTACCGAGAGTGTCAAGAAAGCGTTTCAGCATACAAGCCGCTTCTCGATGGGCAACGACATTGGCGACGTGAACAACGATGGCTTTGCCGACGTGGTAACGCTTGATATGTATCCCGAAGATGAAACGGTCGAAAAATCGTCTTTGGGCGAAGACCCGCTCGATATTTTTCAGTACAAATTAGCCTTCGGCTACATGAATCAGTACAGCCGTAACTGCCTGCAAATCAACCAATCGGGCAAGCGTTTTATGGAGCTTGGCTCGTTGGCAGGTATGGCCGCTACCGACTGGAGTTGGTCGCCGTTACTGGCCGATTATGACAATGATGGCGTTAAAGATCTTTTCATCACGAACGGCATTGTACACCGGCCCAACAACCTCGATTATGTGAAATTCGCGTCGGATGATTCGCTGCGGTATGCCATCGAAACATCGAAATCGCTCGATGAACGCGCCACCAACCTCATGCCCCAGGGCAAAGTACATAACTACCTCTACCGGGGAACGTCGAGTTTGCGTTTTGAGGACAAGTCAGAAACGTGGGGTTTTTCGGCACCCACATTCTCAAACGGGGCGGCTTACGCTGACCTCGACAACGACGGTGATTTAGATTTGATAACCAATAATATTGACTCACCCGCCAGCTTGTTTCGCAACGATGCCAACACCTTATTTCCTGATAATCAGCACGTAACTATTCGGCTCAAAGGTAATGGACCGAATAAGTTTGGCGTGGGAGCGAAAGTAATTTTAAAATACGCCGATTCGTCGGGTGCGCTAACGCGGCAGGTACAGCAACTGATGCCGACGCGGGGTTTTGAGTCATCAGTAGCCCCGGAGTTGTTGTTTGGCGTGGGAAAACGAAGCGTGGTTGATTCGCTGATTGTGATTTGGCCTAACCTGCGGATGGAAGTCAGAACCAAGGTGACAATGAACCAAACGTTGACCCTGAAACAAGCCGATGCCCGGCTCGACGCGACCAACTACCGCTACACGGCCCCCGCTGAAAAGCCCCTATTTGCTGACATTACGGCAACCGATTCAATCCCGTACCGCCATGCCGAAAATCGAAACTTTTATGATTTCGTCCGTGAATCGCTCATGCCATTTCAGATCTCCACCGAAGGGCCGCGTTTAGCAACGGGTGATGTGAATGGCGACGGACTGGACGATATTTATGCCGGTGGCCCCAAATGGAAAGCTGGCAGTTTGCTGTTACAACAGCCCAACGGTCGGTTCAGGGAGAGTTTGCAAGCGGCCTTCAAAACCGATTCGACCTACGAAGATGTGGACGCACTGTTTTTTGATGCCGATGGCGATAAAGACCTTGATTTATACGTGGTTACGGGCGGCAACGAATTTTACGACAATATGCCCGAACAATTTGATCGGCTCTATCTGAATGATGGCAAAGGCAATTTCAGCCGGGCCACCAATGCCCTGCCGCCGATGTATGACAACAAAAGCTGCGTTCGGCCCTGCGACATCGACCACGACGGCGATACCGATTTGTTTGTAGGCGGGCGTGTGGTAGCGTTTGGGTATGGCAAAATCCCCAATTCCTATTTGTTGGTGAACGATGGGAAAGGGCATTTTTCGGACCAAACCGATAAGCTATCCACTGGCCTTCGCAAGGCCGGGCTGATTACGGATGCCGTCTGGACAGACTATGACAACGACAAAGACCTTGATTTGATTTTGGCGGGCGACTGGATGCCGATTCGCATTTTTGCCAACACCAATGGCAAGTTGGCCGAGACGAAACCCATTACCGATGCACCGATGAACGGGTTTTTTCAGCGCGTAACAGCGGCTGACTTCGATCAGGATGGCGACATTGACCTTGTGGCGGCCAACCTCGGCACCAACACTAAACTGCGCAAAACGCCCGATTCGCAGTTGAGAATGTGGGTGAAAGACATTGACGGCAACCAAACCTCCGAACAAATTATTGCCTATAACAGAGGCAATGCTTGGTATCCGTTGGCATTTAAAGATGAATTGGGCAAACAGTTGCCAGGAATTATCAACAAACGCTTCACTGATTACGCCGAATTTGCTGGCAAACCCCTCGAAGATGTGCTGAAAAGCGACGAACTGAAAGGTGCTGCCGAGTTTACCGTAAATCAATTTGCATCGGTTTACCTTGAAAATCAGGGAAATGGCAAATTCATTGTGCATGAGTTGCCGATGATGGCACAGGTCTCCAAACTGTTTGCCTTGCTACCCGTTGACATTGACCACGATGGCGA
>JAJAYX010000589.1 GCA_026785985.1 Rudanella sp.
CACCGCGTGGTTCACCGCGCCTTGGGCGATTTGGTTTTGGTGCAATACGCCAGCGTACCGGGCCTCACCGACAAAGACGCAGGCAGCCTGCGTTATTTCGTTGATTTATACGGGCAAATGGGCTACGGCACCGTTGAAGGGCGGCTGGTCTATCTGGCCGAACGACCGTATGTGGTGGTAGTGTAGAGGAAAGCCGTAAAACTCGCTTTGTTGCCATAACTGCCACTGGTCCAGTACCTATTGTCTAAAATATACAAACATGTCTGTATAGCTTGTGGTCATGTCAAGGGGCCACCTTTGTTGTATGAACACGGCCAACAATTTCATTGCCTTGACTGCCAACCCGCTGCTGACTTCGCCAGCCTGCCTGACGGCCAACCCCGACCAGTTGTTCGTTTATTCGACGGGCCTGCAAATTGGCGACCGGGTGGTGCGCCGGAAATCGTTTGGCACCACGCATCACGGTATCTACGCGGGCATCTCCAACGGGCAACCAATCATTGCCGAAAATCAGCGGGGATTTGGGGTTCGGTACGTGACCCTGTCGGAGTTTTTGCTCCACGATTTTTCGAGTTTACACCATATTGAGCCAATCACCAATTTGGGGCGAGTCGACGTGCTGCCCGTTATTGAGAAATTTCTGGGTACCCCTTATAACTTAGTGACGTTCAACTGCGAGCATTTTGCCCATCTGATTCAGCATGGCCGGGCGCGCAGTGTGCAGGCCCAGGTGGCCTGGGGAATTTTTCTCTTTTTTGTTAGTAGCCTGCTTGCTTCCGTAAGTTAAACTCCACCAAATCATGGCCTTGTCGACAGCCAAAAACCAGTTTTTCCACCTGCTTCAAACCACCCTCAACGAACCTCTGGGTTTTCGGGAAGGTAATCATTATCAGGCTGTTGGCCCAACGGAAACACCCGTGACATGCCTCAACGTGCTGCATCCCAATTTATACGGGCGGGTGCTGGCCTACGGCAATCTGGGTCTGGGCGAGGGCTACATGGACAACTGGTTCGAGCTGGAAAACGGCAGTCTCGAAACCCTGCTGGGAACGCTGCTGAAAGGCCAGTTAGACAAGAAAATTCGTGGAAACTGGCCCCTCCTGGCCCGTATCGCTGCCTATCGGTTACGCCATTGGCAACGGGGACAATGGCGAAATGTACAACATCACTACGATGTGGGCGACGATTTGTTTGCCACCTTCCTCGATTCGTCCCTCACCTATTCGTGCGGCTTTGCCCAAACGCTCAGTGATGATCTGGAACAGCTTCAGCAACAAAAATTCGACCGGATTTGCCGTAAACTGGCTTTGCAACCCGGCGAAACCCTGTTGGATATCGGCTGTGGCTACGGAGGGCTTGTGCTCCACGCGGCTACTCATTTTGGGGTTCGGGCCACGGGCATCACCAACAGCCGCCACCACTGCCAAACTGCTCAGGAACGCATCCGACAGGCCGGGCTTGAGCAACAGGTCACGGTTCGGCTCGACGATTTCAAGGCGGTTCGCGAGCAATTCGACAAGATTGTCAGCGTCGGTATGCTCGAACACGTGCCGCCTGCCCAATACGGGGCCTATTTCGGCATCATCAAAAAGAATCTGGCTCCGCAGGGACGGGGGCTGGTGCATTTCGTTGGGGCCAACGCGCACGCCAACACCCACGACCCGTTTATTCAACGCTATATTTTCCCCGATTCACACCAGCCTCGCCTGTCAGTGGTGTTGAACCAGGTGGAGCGTAACGACCTGATTATTCAGGATGTCGAAAACATGATCCGGCACTATGGGCACACCTCACGGGCCTGGCTACAGCGGTTTCGGGCAGGGCAGGAACAGCTACGAGTAGCTTACTCCGATTCTTTTTTACGGATGTGGGAATATTATTTAGCCTGCTGTGTGGCTGGGTCCGACTACAGCGACGGGGCTTTATACCAGGTACTTTTCATGAATGATTACCGCATGAGTTTTCCTCTGAACCGAGTCTGATGCGCACAGAAACCTGGCCAGTACTGACGTTTCAGGAGGAAATGTCGTGGCTCAAAAAAGAAATCAAACGCCGGGGGTACTACCGCAAACAACCCGCCCGGATGGTAGCTGAACGGCTGTCATTCCTGCTTATTCAACTGATTGGTATTGGCGGGTATTGGCTGGCTGAACCGTTGATAATGAAAGTCTTAGCTATTCTATTGCTTGCTGTTGGCGTGCTGGGCGGAGCGGCCCACACGCATACGGCCTCGCACCAGGGTCTGTTTCGGACGCGGTGGCTGAATAATCTGGTCGTGTTTCTGGGGTATCCGTTTCAGGTTGGTCTCTCGGCCACGCATTGGTGGCACAAGCACGTGGTAGTGCATCATCCGAATCCCAATATCCAGGGTATCGACGAAGACATCGACTTCATGCCCTATTTTGCCCTGACCGAAGCAGACCTAAAAAATGTATCGGGGATTCGTCGGCTGTGGTATGAGTGGCAGTGGCTTATTTTCCCGCTATCACTGTCGTTGACATTTTCCAACATGCAACTGGCCGGTTGGAAACATTTGGTAAGTGTTCTGGTGAACCGACCACACCGCAAGCTCATTCACTGGCTCGATTTGGCCAGTTTAATAGGCCATTATGCCTGTTTCATTGTCATTCCCGCTCTTTTCCTGCCTATTACCGATGTCGTGTTTTTCTATGCCTGCTGGCTTCTGCTAACTGGCTTTGGAGCCTATGCCTTGCTCGCGCCGGGTCATTTCCCGTCCGAAGCCCAGGTCTTTACCGAACAGGCCCTGACGGGAAATTTCTATCTTCGACAACTGGCAACGACCGTCAATTTCAGGGCGGGCTGGCTTGGTAACTGGTTCTGCTGTGGACTGAATTACCAGATCGAGCATCATCTTTTTCCGGGTGTCAGCCATCAGTTCTACCCGGCCATTAGCGAACTCCTCCAACCCATCTGCCAGCGGCATGGCTACCCCCACCAAACCCTGGGCTGGGGTGAAGCACTCTGGAAGTCTTACCGGATAATTATCTGCCCCAAACCTGTTTTTGAAGCCATCACTTAATCCGCTCGACTTCAAACCGCATTTCCTCCACTAACTGCCGCATCCGGTCGAGGTTGGGAGCCGGTTCGGGGAGTTGCTGACTGAAAAACGCACTCACTTCCCACATTTCACGTACCTCTTTAAGCGGCACTTCGCGACTGGGTACGCTGGGGCGGTCGGCGGTCAG
>JAJAYX010000590.1 GCA_026785985.1 Rudanella sp.
GGTATAGCGGGCTTATAACCTGACGATAGCCCTACTTGTGCCAGTTTTTCGGCGTCGGCCCGGCGTTTGGTCTTGATTTTCTGGAACGACATCGCCAGCAAATCCACCATCAGCAGATGCTGACTCAGCGTTTCGCCGATCCCAGTAATCATCTTGATCACTTCCGTGGCCTGATAGGTACCGATCACGCCCGGCAACACCCCCAGCACCCCTGTATCGTTGCAATTCGGAATTTCCATTTCGTTGGGAAACTCCGGAAACAGACAGCGATAGGTTGGGCCGTTCTGGTGGTTCAGCACGGCCACCTGTCCCTCGAAACGGTGAATGGCTCCATAAACAAACGGTTTACCAAGTGTCACGCACACATCATTGATCAGGTATCGGGTTTTAAAATTATCGGTGCAGTCCACCACAATGTCATAGCTTTCGGCGATGGCCCGCGCATTGTCGATATCAAATGACAGCGAATAAGTATCGAAGGTGATTTCGGGGTTTAGCTTCTGAAGGTGGGCCACGGCGGCTTTTGCCTTCGATTTCCCAAGTTCATTAGTGGTGTACAAAACTTGCCGTTGCAGGTTGCTGATTTCCACCACATCGGGGTCGACCACGCCAATGGTGCCAACCCCAGCGGCAGTCAGGTATAACAGTACCGGGCAACCGAGGCCACCCGCCCCCACAACCAGCACTGAGGTATTTTTAAGTTTGAGTTGTCCTTCCACACCCACTTCGGGCAGGTTCAGGTGTTTTTGGTATCGTTTGTGTTCAGCAGGTAAGAGCATAGGAAATTACAGTGAGGCTGTCATGCTGTAATACGCTTTTTTGAGGGTATTTAGTTTATCCGCACTGAGGAAAATTATAGAAAGGAAGTACGGAATAGATGAACTCGGAGCTATTGCCAAAGCCGCCGTTGGGAGTGCGGTTGCCCCCGCTGTTCCCGTTGCCGTTTTTTAGACCTCCACGTAATCCATATCCTTACTGAATGTCTCCTCCAGAAAATGAAGGGCCAGCAGGGAGCAACCCACAATCACGGCACCGATGAGCAGGGCACCGTAGGTCAGGCCCATCACGGGTTTAAGCAACACAAACAGCCAGGTAAGCGGCACGGTGGCTCCCCGCACAAAATTGGGTACCGAAGTAGCGACCGTGGCCCGCACGTTGGTACCAAACAGCTCGGCGGCCATCACAATAAACAGTGTCCAGTAGCCATTACAAAAGCCCAGGCAGGCACACAGCAGGTAGAACTGAGCCGTTTGTGGAATGGGAGCCAGCAGATAAACGAGCATCACCGAAAACGACAGCAGAATAAACACCCGAATCGCTTTTTTGCGGCTCTGCCACCGCTGACTTAACAGGCCGCTCACCACGTCGCCGAGGGACTGCCCGGCAAAAGCCAGCATCACGGCTTTGCCCGCCACAATGGGTTCGGCAAGCCCGGCATGGATACCAAACTCCGGCGAAAACGTGATCAGGATGCCCACCACAAACCAGAGCGGAATGCCCACCACAATGGCTAACAGGTATTTGCGCAGTCGTTGGGGGTTGGTCAGCAGGGTCAGGAAGTTGCCGCGCTCCACGTTTTTCGATTTCAGGGTCTCGAAAAGCCCCGACTCAAACACGTTAAAGCGCAGAATGAGCAACAGAAGCCCCAGTCCACCACCCACATAATACGACATCCGCCAGGCGAACAGATCGGCCACGAAATAGGCCAGAATTGCGCCCAGCACCCCCATTGTGGCCACCAGGATGGAGCCGTAGCTGCGCAACCGCTGCGGCAGAATTTCGGCTACGAGAGTGATGCCCGCGCCCAACTCCCCCGCCAGACCAATGCCTGCAATGAAGCGCAGGGCAGCATACTGCGTCAGGTTCGTAACTAATCCGTTGGCGATATTGGCCAGTGAATAGAGCAGAATAGAGCCAAACAGCACCGACAACCGCCCGCGTTTATCGCCCAGAATACCCCACAAAACGCCCCCAATCAGCAAACCAATCAACTGCATGTTCAGCAGAAAAACGCCTTCGGGCAGGAGTCGGTCGCCCGCAACGCCCAACGCTTTCAGGCTGGGTATCCGAACAACGCTGAACAAAAACAGGTCATACATATCGACAAAATAGCCGAGGGCGGCCACCAAAACGGGAATCTGAAGCAGGTACTGGAGGGTAGTTTTTGGGGGAGTGGTCATTAGATGTTATACGCTGAATTTAGGACGTTTCAGGCTGGGTACTGGGTAGTAGCCGCTGGATAGCAGATGCTGGAATCCAGCGGCTACTATACCCAGCGGCTACAAATCAAACAATTGCGGGAATAAGATAAGGTGCTCTGTATTTGCGGGTTAGCATGGCGTTGGCTTCTTTGTCGCCCACGAATTGTTCTTTTGTTGGGTCGAAGGTAAGGCTACGTCCCAGTCGATACGAGATGTTGCCGAGGTGCGCCAGTGAAGCGGCCAGGTAAGCCGTTTCTACGGGGCCGTTCAGCATTTTTTTGTCTTTGGCGCGGGCGGCATCAGCGAAGTTTTTGTAGTGGTCGCCACCGGCGTTGCGGGCGGGGCCAGGTTCTCGGTTGCGACCCAGATACGTTTTGTAGTCGGAGTAGCCATTGATGACCATGTAGCCTTTGTCGCCATAGAAAATATTGCCTACTTCCACGCCATCTTCCTTGTTGGTCATCCAGGGGCGCACCTCAAATTCAATGATTTTGCCCTGCTTCGGATAGTGGTAGGTTGAGGTCAGCACTTCGGGGGTTTCTTTGCAGTCGTTCCACAAGAACTTGCCGCCTGCGGAGGTAATTTTTTCGGGCAGGCCCACATCAAGGCCCCACATGCAGAGGTCGGTTTCGTGGATACCCTGGTTGCCGATGTCGCCGTTGCCATAGTCCCAAAACCAGTGCCAGTTGTAGTGAACGTAGTTTTTACTGAACTCCCGCGCCTGCGCCGGGCCTTGCCACAAGTCCCAGTTCAGGCCTTGCGGCACGGGCGAGGGGCCGAGGTTGCCAATGTCGGCCCGCCATTTATAAACGGTGCCACGAGCCATATAGACCTTGCCAATCAGCCCGTCGCGCAGGTGTTGAATGGCCTCCTGAATGGCCACCGAACTTCGCAACTGCACCCCATGCTGCACGATCCGGTTGTATTTTTTGGCAGCCTCCACCAGTTTCTGCCCTTCATACAGATTATGACAGGCCGGTTTCTCCACATACACATCTTTACCCGCCTGACACGCCCAAATAGCCGCCAAAGCGTGCCAGTGGTTTGGCGTGGCAATGCTCACCGCGTCGATGTCCTTATCGTCGTAGACTTTTCGTAAGTCCTGCTCCATTTTTACTTTCCGCTTGTACTTCGTCTCGAAGTCGGTGGCGGTTTTTTGGAGTACCACATCATCCACATCGCAGAGGGTGGCCACCTCAACGTTCTCTAATTTTGAAAACCCGGCAATGTGGTCTTTACCACGTCCGTTTAGGCCAATAACGGCCACACGCATCCGGTCGTTGGCGCCAAAAGCGCGGCTCGGAATAATCGTGGGCAGTCCCAGAACCGCCGTACCAACGGCAGCCGTCTGGATAAATTTTCGTCGGGAATAAGGGGTATTTTCCATTGGTTATCAGGGAATTGGGTAACTGAGGTAAAACTGTCAAAGTCGTGCTAACGTCAGGCCTCCGTCAATCATAAATACCTGCCCGGTGGAATAGGGAAACCCTCCCTCCGCAATAGCCGCCACTGCCCGACCCACATCGTCGGGCAGGCCCCAGCGTGGTTGCACAGTCAGGCCATTGGCGATAAGGTTGTCGTATTTGTCCGTTACACCCGCCGTCATGTCGGTTTTGATAATACCCGGACGCACTTCATAAACCGGAATACCAACGGCACCAAGCCGCACAGCAAACAACTGCGTTGCCATGCTCAAACCCGCTTTCGACACACAGTACTCGCCCCGATTGACCGACGCTACGGTGGCCGAAATAGACGAAATATTTATGATAACTCCCTGAAAATCTGCATTCTCTGTTTGTTGAGCGATCATCCAGTTGGCGGCAGCCTGGGTCAGAAAGTAAGTGCCTTTCAGGTTGGTGTTCAGCACCTGATCGAAACTTTCTTCGGTGGCTTCCAGCAAATCGGCGCGAACGCTGGGGGCCACGCCCGCATTGTTCACCAACAGATTCAACCGGCCAAAATGCCCCTCAATTTGGGCTAACATGGCCGCCCGCTCGTCGGCAACGGCAATGCTACCCCGGCAATAGATCACGTCGGAACCCAACGCCCGCAACTGAGCCAGCACCTCCGTCACCGCCGTTTCATTGCGAACGCCATTGATGGCCAGATCGAACCCCTTTTTGGCAAGGTGTTCGGCAATGCCCAGGCCAATGCCCCGGCTGCTCCCCGTGATAAAGGCGACCTGTTTCACAGCGTTTCTTTGATAGCTTTAAGTTGCTCGGCTTCGGGCAATTTTTTGTAGAGCGGGTCTAGCGGGTAACAGCCCGATACGAGCCCGTTACGGGGAGCCGTGGTGCAGTCCGAAAACGTGCGGCAAATCAGGTTGCGGGTGAGCGACCGTCCGGCAATCATGTCGGCGGGCATGGTCGGGTACGAGAGCACCATCCGACCAAACCCCACGCTATCGGCCATGCCGTTTCGCAGCACATGCTGGGCCACGTTGGGCAGCCATTCCTGCAAATACGAGTAGCCCGACCCAATAATCACCAGTTCGGGAAAGGCTTTTTTCAGGTCAAGGTCACGTCGATTTGCCGCTTCACGCCCAGTATCGGGTCTTCGGGCGGCAGGTATCCGTCAGAAGGCGGGAAC
>JAJAYX010000591.1 GCA_026785985.1 Rudanella sp.
GCACAGAGCCGGGGCCACGGGCGGTAAACCCGGCTCTCCTACCCCACCGGGAGCTTCTTCATTTTCCAGGATATGAATCTCGACGGGTGGCATTTCGGGAAGACGCATGATCTGATAATTATGGAAATTCTGTTGCTCTGCTTTTCCTCCCGCGAAGGTAATCCCCGATTTGGTTGCCGCTGTCAGGCCCATCACGATGTTACCCTCGGTTTGCGCCCGGACGTTGTCGGGGTTCACATACATACCGCAATCCAGCACCGTAACAACCCGGTCGATTTTCACGCCCGCACCCTGCTTCGAGACATACACGGCATGGGCGCAGATGCTGCCGAACGAGCGGCAAACGGCTACGCCCCTCCCCTGCCCTGCGGCTAACGGCTTATTCCACTCTGCTTTTTGGGCCAGTGTTTCCAGCACCGTCACGAAGCGTTGGGCAATTTTGCCAGCCTCGCCTTCGGTTGTAGCTCTCAGCAACGACAGGCGCATAGCCAACGGATCTTTCCCGGCGGCATGAGCCAGTTCGTCCATAAAACTCTCGTGACCAAAACTACTGTTTGAGGGATAGACTGACCGCCACCAGACGATGGGAATGTCGGTTTTTACGTGTTTCCAACCCACCAGTGCGTTCGGGAAAGCATACGGGCTTTCGTCTTTGCCGATGCCCTCAGCGGCCCAGTCATCGGCGGCTCCTTCTTTTAAGCCCTTGAAAACCTGCCCCATAATCGACTCACCAATGAACGTATGCGCAAACGCCGACACATTACCGTTGGCATCCACGGCCCCTTTCATGGAACTGAGCATACCGGGGCGATAGGGTCCTTGTGTGATGTCGTCCTCACGAGTCCAGATTACTTTGACAGGTACTTTGGCTGCTTTGGAGAGGTTTACGGCCTCTAAGACAAAATCCAAATACGCCTTCCGGCCAAAGGCTCCGCCCAGAAACGGCACATTTACCTGTACCTGTTCGGTTTTTATGCCGAGGTGTTGGGCCACCTGTTGAATCGTTCCGTCGGGGCCTTGCACGGGCGCCCAGATTTCGCAGGAGCCATCGGGTTTTACGTGAGCAATGGCTACTTCGGGTTCCATTGGCGCGTGAGCCAGGAACGGGGTCTCGTAGGTTGCCTGTAGTTTTTTCGGGGCCGCGTCGAAGGCTTTGGCGAAATCGCCGGTACTGTAATACGGAGCCGGAACGGCATGGGCCTGGGCGCGGAGTTCGGCAAAGTACCGATCGGTGGTCATTTGCTTGTCGTAGTCGCCGTTGTCCCATGTTACTTTCAGGGCGCGACGACCCTGCAAAGCCGCCCAATAGTTGGTGGCTAATACAGCTACGGCTTCAGAGGTGCGGTGAGGCATGGGCCGCTCCGTTCTCACAACGTCTTTCACGCCCGGAATTTTGCGGGCAGCCGTTTCATCCACCGACACCACTTTGCCGTGAATAGCCGGGCTGTGTTCGATGCTCGCATAAAGCATGCCCGGAACTTCAAGATCCATACCAAACACGGCTTTGCCCGTTACTTTGGCTGGCACTTCGGGGCGGGGCAATGCCTTGCCGATTATCTTGAAATCTTTCTTGGCTTTGAGCGTCAGCTTGGTCGGGATGGGAAGTTTGCTGGCTTCGTCAACCAGTTCGCCATAGGTAAGGGTGCGCTTGGTGGGGCGGTGATGAATAGCCCCTGCTTCGGCATAACAATCGCCCTCATCTGCCTTCCATCGGGTAGCGGCTGCCGTCGTAAACATCTGACGGGCAGCGGCTCCGGCTTCTCGCAGGCGTTTCCAACCCGTCCGAACAGTGCTGCTTCCCCCTGACAACTGGTCGCCATATTTCCGCAACCCGTCCGACTGCCGGATGCTGATCTGATCCATACCAACCTCCAGTTCCTCGGCAATCATCATCGGCACGGCCTGCCAACTTGCCTGCCCCATGTCGGGACGGTGGTTGATGAGGGTGATGGCACCCGCATTGTCGATCACGATGAATGGGTGCAGTTCAAACGACAGCACGGCGGGTTTGGTGGCTGCGTCGGCAAGTTGCAGGTTCACCAGTGATTCGGTCCCGGCGGCATCCGACGAGAAACCCAGCAACAGGCCCGCTCCGGTGAGTCCGGCGGCTCTTAAAAACGAACGGCGATCAAAGGCAGGAGAAGTCATAGCAGTAACAAGTTATTGAATTCATTGGGAAGCCAATTGGCCCCCTAAAAGTACGCAAAAATTTAGTTGCGTTTTCCCAACTGATCCAGAGCCGCCCGGAAACCTTTGGCCAGGGTTGCCGCCGGGCCGCGTCCGTAGTAATGCAGGAACACGGTTCGGGGTTGTTCGCCCAGCATGTGGTGGTGCAGTGCGACCACTTCCAACTTGTTTTTACGCAGTGCTTTCACCACATTGTTCACCTCGGTTTCGAGCATGGCAATATCGCCGGCAACGTGAGCATCGTCCTGCTTTCCCGCAAACGAGGCCCAGGAGTTCAGGCCGATGGCGGCTGTCATTTCGGCTCCCATGGCCACAATCTGCACATCATCGCGCCCGACGGTGTATTTGTAGGTTGGCCCGTTCACTACGCCTTTGTAGTTGGTGATCTCGTCCAGCGCGGGCAGGTCGAATAGTTCTTTGCCCGTTTGGGGAGTTGCCTGGGCCGGAGTCGCATTGTTGCCGCTCTGATTGGCAGGGGTAGCCGGAGCCGTGGTTGCTGCGGGCTGATTGGCCGGGAATAATTTCGTGTCGCGGATGGCCTGAGCGTATTTTTTAGCCAGATCGGCCACCTCACCCATGCCGTGCAGGTGCATGTAGAAAATGCGCGGTTGCTCGTAGAAAAAGTGATTATGAATGGCTCCCACCTCCAGCCCGGCGGCATGGGTCGCGTCGATCAGGGGGTTTATTTCGGCTTCGAGCAGAACGGTGTCGCTCATCATCACGGTCTGTTTGCCGTCCCGCGTTTTCTTGAAAGCCACCCAGCCGCCAAACCCAAACGGAATAGGAACGGCCTCGCCCTTCACCGTCACCTTCAGATCGTTGCGGGGCAGCGGCACCGAATACGTAGCCTGATCCTCGTTGTAGGTGCCTTTTTTACCCAGCGCGGTGGCAATGGCCTCCTGCTCGGCAGCAGTCAGGGCGGGGGTTTTGCCCACCGAAACCACGTCGGTTATCCCACAAACGGGAATGGTAGTAGCGGCAATGGCCGTGCGGAAGAAGAGTCTGCGTTTCATACGTTGGTTTTGGTTTTACGCTCGTCCAAATGTACGAAAACCCAATGGGAAGCCCAGAGGAAAGGGGGTAACTTGACGGATGGCAAGTCGGGGCTGTATGACCCGATAAAAAGTCCACTGGATAATTTAGATAATTGACAAAAAGTTGGTTGTTTGCTGGAGTGAACGCTGCCACGTTGATAAAGGCTGTCACCTGTACAGCGGAAGTAAGCAAAATCTAAACAAACTGGTATCTTATAATCCTTCCGTGTGATACACGTCGATCACGGCTTTGCGGAAGTTGCGAACCCGCGAGAAAACCGCCGTGCCGTTGCTCGATGCCTGCTCGTTGGTGTTTCAATCGTCGTCTCCGTCTTTCTCTATAATCGTCAGCCAGGCACCCCGGCGCGGGGCCGGAACGGGGCTTTTTTCGCCTTTAACCGCCATCCAGATCACCGCGTTAAACTCGTTGTCGTCGAGGGTGTCGGCGTGGCGAAGGTCGAACTTTTCGGAGCGACGGGCGGGTTCGTTCATGGCCGTGTTTTTGGCATCCAGATCCATATTGGCCGGGATGTGTTTGTAGGGTGCCGTGTTGGGCGTGTTGGTGAACAGCGCGAACATGGGCTGGGCAGCCGCGTCGTACTGACTCATGGGCGGCATTCCCAAAATCAACTCCATCGTCCGCAGCATTCCCGACGTAGAATACATGGTGTGTTCCACATGGTTGCGTTTGGCATAGGGGCTAATCACCAATGCGGGCGAACGGTGGGCATCCACGTGGTCGGCTCCGTTTTGGGCATCGTCTTCCAGGATAAACACCGCCGACTCTTTCCAGATCGGGCTGTTCGACAGGTGTTCGATGAAACGGCCCACCGCCAGGTCGTTGTCGGCGACCATCGCAAAGGGAGTCAGTTGGCCAATTCTGGCTCCTGCCGTGTGGTTGTTGCCCAGGCGCAGCGTATTCAGGCGGGGCACGGCATTGGCAGCAATCAGTGAATCGAGGTCTTTTTTCCAGACCTCTACCCGATCAATATCTTTCACACGAAGGTCATAATCGGGGTATTTCAGGCAGAATTGGCCGTTCAGGGCTGACCCTTTGCGCCGGGAATAGGCCGCAAATTCGCCGTAGCCCCGGTAGCTGACACCCGCCCGTTTGGCGTGATCCCAAATGAACCCTTTTTTCGGAAAAGCCACCGGGCGACTGCCTTCATAGTCATACGTGCCACCCCGACCACCGTAGCTGGTGGGCCATGTTTTCTCCACAAAATCAGGCGCGTAGGCCGCCATCGACCAGTTATGCCCATCGGCACTCACCTCGGCATCCACGTAAAAATTGTCGATCAGGCCAAATTCTCGGGCCAAAGCGTGTTGGTTAGGGGTGATTTTTTCGGGAAACAAACACAGCGACGAATCGCCGTTGCCCCCCTTCATATCGCCAAAAACCTGGTCGTAGGTGCGGTTTTCCTTGATGATGTAGAATACGTGCTTGATGGGAGATTGCGGTCCGTCGCCACGGCCTCCGGCCTGACGAGGAATTGGTGAGTTGGCTTCGCCATCGGCCAGTTTTTCGCGGGCCTTGCTGTAGGGCGTATTCTGGTATACCTGCCGCGTGAGAGCCGCCAACTGAGCCGGGTTGGGCATCTCGACTATTGACAGTGTGCCGGTGAACATACTCCCAATATATTGACGGGGATCGTCGCGGCCTTTCAGCGGGCTTGGGCCTTTGGGGTTGGCTCCCGAACTCATGCCTTTGCCGTTGCTCACCAGTATTTTCTTGCCGACCATTTTCACCGAAGTCGGATACCAACCCGTTGGGATGAAGCCCAGGGACCGGCTTTTGCCCAGTTTCGAGATGTCGAACACCGCCAGGCAATTATTGTCGGCGTTGGCCACGAGCAGCGTTTTTCCATCGGGCGAAAGGGCTAAACCATTGGGCGTACTACCCGCCGGGGAGTCGGGAAACAGGGCTGTGTTGAGCGTTTCGACAACCTTACGGGTCTTTACATCAATGATCGAGACGGAGTTATCGTTGGCGTTCGCCGTGAACAACTGCTTACCCGACTTGCTGATAACCATGTCATTAGGGTGGTCGCCAGTGGCGATCCGGTCAGTAATTTTGCCCTGTTTTGGGTCATACACCACCACCGATGAACCGCCCCAAAGCGAGATGTAGAGTTCATCGCCCGCCGGAGCACGCAGGCAGGTGTAGGCCTCGTGGGGCAACTGAATGCGCTGGGTTATCTGCTTCGACTGCACGTTGCAGACGTATAACGCACTGTCGTCTTTGGATACAGCATAGAGCGTCTGTCCGTCGCGGCTCAGTTCGATACCGGCCACCGAAATGCGGTTGGGCCAGGCTTTTCCCAGCACAATAGAATCCGTCGGCGTGAGTTTATCGCCCGACACGTCATACACCATCACCCGGTTGTCGTTGCCGCCCGACGCAAAGACCTGCTTACCGTTTGGGCTAAACCGGATGCCGACCCACGATTTTGGAATCACGATTTCGGACAACAGCCGTTCCCCGGCCACGTCGAATAGCTGAATGGTCTGTTTACTTTGCCCGTTGTTGGTGACAGCCAGTCGTTTCTGATCGGGCGACAGGGCCATGTTGAGCGGAAAATCGCCGAGGGGCAACGAGCGGCCCGTGGGCGTAAGGCTCCAGCCGTTGGGGAGTTGAACGCGCTGGGTAGCGGGCGTTTGGGCAAGGGATAATTCCGTTACCAGCAAAAACAGGAGGATTATAAGACGGTTCATTTAGCCATTGGTTTTGAGAACGGCCAAAGGTACAAAATGAGCAGGTTTGTGGGGCAGGTTGGGTATGTAAAGAGATTGTTACGCTTGCAGTGTGAATTATTTCGTAAATTCGATGTTTCCCAAACAGACAATTTACGTACTCATGATTGAAAGACCCCTCACGGACTGGTTGCCTCTGACGATGAAAGAAGTCGAAAAGAGAGGCTGGGATGAAGTTGATGTTGTATTGGTGTCGGGTGATGCTTATGTGGATCACCCAGCCTTTGGGACCGCTGTGATTGGCCGAATTATGGAGAGTGAAGGCTTGCGC
>JAJAYX010000592.1 GCA_026785985.1 Rudanella sp.
AAAACCGCCACGGCGACCTGCTGAACAAGTTTTTGTACTTGTCGGGCCGGGTGAACATGCGGGCGATGGAAACCTCGACTCAGTACCTGATTGCCGACGGGTTCGACATTGGTACGGGCAAAGATCCCTACCGGAACTTCATTTACACCTCGTTTCAGGAGTTGGCCACCAACCTCTCGCACCGCCGGACAGCCACGCTCTCCAAGCAGGCCGGGTGTTTGCAGCTTTCCAAAATTTGCGGGGTCATTGCCTCCGACGAAATGCGCCATGCCAAAGCCTACAAAGCCTTTGTAAGTCAGATTATGGAGGTTGATCCTTCTGAAATGATGCTGGCGTTTGAAGACATGATGCGGAAGAAAATTGTGATGCCAGCCCATTTCCTGCGCGAAACGGGCATGAAAATCGGGCAAACATTCAGCCATTTTTCTGATGCGGCCCAACGACTCGGCGTTTATACGACCCACGACTACATCACCATTCTGGACTCGTTGCTGGAAGATTGGAAAATCGCCAGCGTCACCGACCTGAACGATGCCGGTCAACGCGCCCGCGACTACCTGATGACCCTGCCCGACCGACTGCGCCGGGTAGCCGACCGGACAAAATCGCCCTCGCTTGCCTATGAGTTTAGCTGGATCGCATGAACCGGTTCGCGCTTGGTATTGGCTGGCGTATTGCCCTCATTCTGCTGATGGGCCTGGCAACGGGCTACTTATGGCGGGGGCAATACCCGCGCATCTTGCCGGCGTTTATCGTTTTGGCTATCAGTGGCTTAGGCATCAACCTATTCACTTACTGTACCAGTACTAACCGCAAACTGACCCGCTTTCTGGAGTCGGTTCAGTATTCTGATTTTGCCATTTCGTTTCGCGCCGATGATACGCTGGGGCCGGGTTTTCGGGCACTCAACGGGCAGTTTAATACCGTGCTGGAAGCGTTCCGGCAGGCACGAGCCGAGAAAGAAGCGAACCTGCATTACCTCAACACCATCGTTCAACATGTGAATGTAGGGCTGCTTTCATTCGATAGCAGCGGACGGGTCGAACTGGTGAACCAAACGGCACTCCGGCTGCTCAACGTCTATCGGCTCCGCACCCTCAACGACCTGCAAGCCAGCCAACCCGATCTGCACAACTGGCTGAAAACCAATGCCGGATCGGCTACGGCGACGTATCAGGGAGGCCACGACGGGGAACTGACCATGCGTTGCACAAGCGTTCGGTTACGGGGTCGGCTGGTGTCGGTGGTGTCTTTGCAGAATATCCGGTCGGAGTTGCAGCAAAAAGAGTTGGAAGCCTGGCAGAACCTGACCAAAGTGCTCCGCCACGAAATCATGAACTCGATTACCCCCATTGTGTCGCTCACCGGCACCATGCGGGACATTATCGAAATAGATATTTTGGGAGGGGAAGAAAGGAAAGAGTGGGCGGAAAGGGACGCAGGCGTAAGCAGTCCTTCTTCCCTTTCTTCCCCCTTAAACGACCTTCGCGATGCGCTGACGACCATTGAGAGCCGGGGAAACAGTATCATGAAATTTGTGGATGCATACCGGAGTTTTACGTCGATTCCGCAGCCCAAAATGGCCGAGGTTCCGGTGAAAGAATTGTTGTTGGGCGTGGCTCAACTGGCCCAACCCGACCTCAATCGGCAGGGCATTTCGCTGACGGTAACGGTGCCGTCGCCCGCGCCGACCATTATTGCCGATGCCGGACAAATCGAAATGATCCTGTTGAACCTGCTCCGCAATGCAATGGAAGCGTTTGCCAACCCAAGCGGGGCAACCATCAAACTCGAAGCGACCATGGCCAACAACCATACCACGCTGTCGGTGTGCGATAATGGGCCGGGCATTGAACCGGAAGCCATCGAGCAGATTTTCATTCCGTTCTACACCACAAAAAAAACCGGCTCCGGCATTGGCCTGAGCCTGTCCCGCCAAATTATGCAACAGCATGGCGGTCAGTTAACCGTAAACTCAACTCCCGGCAAAGGAAGCGACTTTCGTTTATTATTTTGAGTTGGTGATTACCAATTACTATCTTATTGATGACAGCGGGCGAAATTCTGGCCATGCCGTTCATGCAGTCGATGGCCGTGACCCGCTCGAACGAGCAAAATCGGGGGCAATACAGGGCATTTTACTCGATGGCCTGGGCGTTTTCGCAACTCATCAGCCCATTTGCGGGCACCCGAATCGTGGGAGCATCTGGCTTCAATGCCCTTTGGTGGGTAGCTGCTTTGGGTAAAAAGTACTCAACTAGCCCTTTCTACGGTAGTGGGCTGTTTAATAATCCAGCCCTCACAACGATCAACCTCAAATCCAGTCAATTCATGGATCAGTCAGAAAAATCAACGAACCCGTCCCGGCGGCAGTTTCTGCAAACGGGAGCCTTAGCCACGGCGGGCAGCTTCTTCATTGTACCCCGTCATGTGCTGGGCAAAGGCTTTATTGCCCCTTCCGACAAACTTAACATTGCCGGCGTTGGTGTGGCCGGTAAAGGATTTTCCGACACGAACAACGCCTTCAACAAAGGAGCCAACAACATGGTGGCCCTTTGCGATGTGGATTGGGGCCGGGAGCAGGTAAAGAAAAACTTTGAAAATCATCCCAAAGCCACCCGTTACAAGGATTTCCGGCAGATGCTGGATAAAGAAGGCAAAAACATTGATGCCATAACGGTTTCCACCGCCGACCATACGCACGCTGTGGTGGCAATGGCTGCCATGCAGATGGGTAAACACGTATATGTGCAAAAACCCCTGACCCATAATATCTATGAAGCCCGGATGCTCACCGAAGCCGCCCGGAAATACAAAGTGGTAACGCAGATGGGCAATCAGGGTGCCTCAAACCCACAGCAAATCCAAATGGTCGAGTGGTTCGATAAGGGGTTGCTGGGAAAAGTACACACGGTTAACCTCTGGACGAACCGCCCGGTTTGGCCACAGGGGATTCCGGTGCCACAACCAATTGCTGAAGTACCGGCTGATCTGGACTGGGACCTCTGGCTCGGCCCCGCTCAGAAAGTGGGTTACACGCCTGCTTATCACCCATTTAAATGGCGGGGATGGTGGAACTTTGGGGCTGGTGCATTGGGCGACATTGGTTGCCACATCATGGACGTACCGTTCCGGGTGCTGCGCCTGAGTTCGCCAACCCAGGTTGAAACCAGCATTGGTTCGGTCTTCCTGAAAGACTGGACTCCCGAATACATTCCCGAAGGATGCCCCCCCTCCTCGCATGTGGAGTTGAAGTTTCCGGCAACGGCTCAAAACAAACAGGCCGTAACCATGAACTGGTCGGATGGAGGCATCCGCCCAACCCGTCCCGAATGGCTTCCCGAAGGCGAGTCGATGCCCGAAAATGGTGAAAACGGAATGGTCATGATTGGCGATAAAGGGCTGCTGATCTGCGGCCTATACGGCAACGACCCAAAACTTTATACCAAAGACGGGCAGAAATTTGTGGGAGCCGAGAAACCGGATGCCGTGAAGAATATGCCGGAAAATGGACACCAGATTCTCTGGACGGAAGCCTGTAAAGCAGGGTTCAACAGCAAAGAACACAAAGGCTTGCATTCTTCATTCGACTTTGCCGGCCCGCTGACCGAGTCGGTTCTGATGGGGAACCTGGCTATTCGGAGTTACACGCTTCGCGTTCCAAAGGCCGACGGAAAAGGCTTTACGTATCCCGGTCGCAAGAAACTAACCTGGGACGGACCCAACATGAAAATTACCAACTTCGACGAAGCAAACCAGTTTGTTAAGCGCGAATACCGCGACGGCTGGAAATTGGCATAAACAAAATCGGCTTACGATATTGGCTCACTGGATAGTACTCTTATTGCTCCGGTGGGCCAGTCGTAAGCGACTGGTTGCT
>JAJAYX010000593.1 GCA_026785985.1 Rudanella sp.
GTTATTCAACATTCGTTTACCAATGGAAGTGTGCTGATGATTTTAGGAAGTTTAGTGATTGGATTAATTGCAGATACCAAACAAGCCGAAGGAATAAAGCCATTTACAACCGACATCTTCAAAGGGTTTCTTGCCATTTTTTTATTAGAAATGGGAATTGTAACTGCAAAAAGATTTTCTGCATTTAAAAAGTATGGTTGGTTCGCTTCGTTGTTTGCTATCATCATTCCTACTGTCAACGGATGCCTTGTAGCGTTCGCAAGTCAATATGTAACGCATGAAGTAGGCAACCGATTTGTTTTTGCCATACTTGCTGCAAGTGCATCTTACATTGCAGTGCCAGCCGCTATGCGTTTAGCTGCACCTAAAGCTGATCCGGGGCTTTATATACCAATGGCATTAGGAGTAACTTTTCCGTTCAACATTACCATTGGAATGCCCTTGTATTTTATCATTATTAGTTTTTAAGGATGAAGCAAACTACTATAAAAATCAGGGCTTTCTTATAAAAACTTCTAACCCTGAAAGGGTGTCATTTTTATGGAAACTTATCAACCTTCTTCTATAATCATTTCATGCCTTCGGCATTTTTATGAGAAAGCCCTACTATAAAAATATAATCTAAACAGCTATAGTTTTCACCAACGATTATTCTTTAATTGTTTTTCCCCAACGCCTTCCAATTCAATATGACACAACATCATAATTTAGGTAGTCTATTCTACTGCATGACATTGTGACAAGACATTTAAGGGCAGCACATAACCTGGTATTGGCAAAAAAGGGGCGGATGGAAGTAATTGAACTTTCAGAATTCTATTGTAATTTTGTGCTAAAACCGGGCTGACGTAACTTTAATTCCCCAACTGCACAAAGCGCTATCGTTGGCTGAAACCGTACAGCAAGTAAAATCATTATCAGGAGTTTTATTAGACCTGACAGGACTGCGTGAACAACAGAACAACAATTTATAAGCCCTAACCAACATTCAATTTTTTTTACGGTAAAATATATATGCTAACAAACGTAAACAACATACTGTCATAATGAACCGCATAAATACGGGCGTTGATTTCTATTTCAATAAAGCCAAAAAGTGGCAGAAAGAACTGACATTGAGAACGATCATTCTCGATTGTCTGCTGACCGAAGAATTGAAGTGGGGGGTATCCTGCTATACGTTTCTGCAGAGCAACTTCCTGCGTTGAAAACGGCTTTTGAAGTCCTGATACCGGGACGGCAAAGAGCCAACCTTCTTTATTTTTCAGTCCCCAAACGAGCCAAAACCTGCGAGTTGAGGGTTGAAAAATGCGTGCAACCAATTCTCAATGGTAAGGGGTTAAGTGATCAACAACCATTGATGGAGCAGCAATTTTAGTTCGTATATACCCGGTACTCCCAGGGTTTCAGCGTGACGCTCAGACCCGGCTTAAGTTCGGACGACGAGCGGGTAAATATTTCCAGAAACGTACCCTCATACCCGGCTCCTGCGAGTTGGGTGGTGACGGGCCGGTTGGAGAGGTTCAGTATAACCGTGACCCGATCGTTGTCTTTTTGCCGATAAAAGGCATAAACCTGGTCATCGCTCCCCGTCGGAATCTTGATGGCTTTACCCCCTGCCAGGCCATTCCAGAGTGCCCGGTTGCGGTGTTTCAGCGTCAGCAGCGATTTGAAAAAGTCAGTTTTGGCATAGGTTCCCCAGGCAATGGAGTCCTTCTCGAAAAACGCCAGTCGTTTGTTCAGATTCGACTCCATCCCATTATACACCAGCGGCATTCCTTCGAGCGTGCTGCTCAATACGATAAACGCATCGGCTCCGTCTTTGAACGACTCATTCAGCGTTCCATTCCAGGTGTTCTCATCGTGATTTTGGGTGAACTCCATCTGGTAGTACCAGGCCGGGAACCGTTGCCGGTTCAGCGTCACCATTGAGTCGATTACGGTGGCTGGTTTGGCTCCCTGAGCAACCGCTTTCATCACGGTGTGCATGCCCCAGCCGTAGGTCATGTTGAAGCAACTTTTGAAGTGGTCTGGCTCCGCTTCCCATTCCGAGAGCATAAACACAGTTTTGACTTTATCTAAAGCCGGGCGAAGTTGCGCCCAGAAATCGTTGGGGACAAACCCGGCCACGTCGCAACGAAATCCGTCGATGTCGCACTCCCGTAACCAGTATGACATGGCTTCGATCATCGCTTTGCGCATATCGGGGTTGTCGTAATTGAGGTCGGCCACATCAGTCCAGTCGGTGGGTTTTCCGTTACCGGGGTCAATGGGGGCGGTCATCTTGCCCTCTATCATCGTGTAATACTCCGGGTGTTCGGTAATCCATTTATGATCCCAGCCGGTATGGTTGGGTACCCAATCGAGAATAACCTTCAAACCCAGGCCGTGCGCCCGTTTCACTAATTCCTTAAAATCGTCGATAGTGCCGTAGTTGGGGTTAACGGCTTTATAATCGGCAATAGCATAAGGGCTGCCCAGCGTTCCTTTTTTATTTTTCTGGCTAATGGGATAAATGGGCATGAACCAGACAATGTCAACGCCCAATTCTTTCAGGCGGGGAAGTTGTTGAGTTACGGCTTTGAAGGTGCCAGCCTGCGAAAACTGACGGGTATTGACTTCGTAGATCGTTGCGTTTTTGGCCCATTCGGGAGCGGGTGGTGCCTGATCCGTTTGGACAGCGGTAGAATCACTGGTACTGTTCTGATTATCAGTTTGGTTGTCCTGAGCCTGATTTCGGCAGGCTCCCAATATCAGAAATAGGCTTATGGTACTCGCCAGCAGGGACTTTATCATGTAGGTTTGTCGCAATATCAGTCTAAAATAAGAACAACTATCAGGCCATTGGTGAAGGTCTTTGTAGGAACGGTCGTTCTTTTAGCTGGCGGATAGCAAGAGCCGGGTCAGCCGCTTTGAAAACGGAGGTGCCAACTACAAAAACATCGGCGCCAGCCTCGGCGAGTTCGGTGATGGTGTCGAGATCAATCCCTCCGTCCACTTCAATAAGAGCAGGACTTTGGTATTCGGCCAGCAGTCGGCGCATCTTGCGAACTTTCTGAACCGATGAGCGCACCAGTTTTTGACCCCCAAAACCGGGGTTTATGGTCATAATCAACACCTGGTCAACGGCATCCAGAATATCTTCGAGAGCCGTAACGGGGGTTTGCAGGTTCAGGGCAACACCCGCGCGGCAACCCAGTTCACGAATGCGGCTGAGGGTGCGGTGGAGGTGAGTGCAGGCTTCGTAGTGAACCGTGATGGTGGTGGCACCGGCCTGGGCAAACTGCTCCAGGTAACGGTCAGGTTGCACAATCATCAGGTGAACGTCGAGTGGTTTTTGGGCGTACCGACGAATGGCTTCCAGCACGGGAAAACCAAAGGAGATGTTAGGAACGAACTCGCCGTCCATAATGTCGATATGCAACCAGTCGGCATCGCTATGGTTGATTATCTCCACGTCGCGTTGCAAATTGGCAAAATCAGCCGCCAGAATAGACGGAGCAATAATTGGATGGCTCATATAGCTCAGACGGGGACAGTCACATGAAAAAAGACCTTAGGCCCCAAAAACATGCCCAACAATTAGGGGGCGGTTTTCTGAGCGTAAAGCTACCTTTTTTTGCCGAAAAGGTGGTAATGGGACGTTGGATATTGGATGGTGGAAGCTGGACTTTAGCTTTGCATTGCCAGACTTTGCATCCTCGGTCTACCGAACAACAAACTATAATCCCAAATCATGTCGCTCCAACAACAAATTGACCAGCTCACCGATCAGCTCAACCGCTATAATTACCAGTATTACCAAAACAGCATGTCGGAAGTGGACGATTTCACCTTCGACCGGATGCTCGAACAACTGAACGCCCTCGAAGCGCAATACCCCGAATGTCGGCGGCCCGACTCGCCCACGACGCGGGTTGGCGGCACCATCAGCAAGGAGTTCGCGACGGTGTATCACCGGTTTCCAATGCTCTCGCTGGGCAACACATACTCCGAAGCGGAGTTGGTAGAATTTGATGCCCGCGTTCGGAAAGGGCTTGACGGACAGGAGTTCGACTATATATGCGAACTCAAATTTGATGGGGTTGCCCTGAGCATGACCTACGAAAACGGGGTGCTGGTGCAGGGCGTTACCCGTGGCGATGGTGTTCGGGGTGACGATATTACGGCCAATATCCGCACCATTCGCACGGTGCCGTTAAGGGTGAATGGCGAAAGGCAGTCCCTTTTTGAAGTGCGTGGGGAAGGTTTTCTGCCCTTTGCCGAGTTTGAACGCATCAACAAAGAGCGGGAAGATATTGGCGATGCCCTGTTGGCCAACCCGCGAAATGCGGCATCGGGCGCGTTCAAGCAACTGGATTCGCGGGCCGTCGCTCAACGTCGGTTAGACTGTTATGTCTATTCGCTTTTGTCGGATACCGAGATTTTTGATACCCACGAACAAAGCCTGATTGCCCTGAAAAAATGGGGTTTCAACGTGTCGCCCACCTGGCGAAAATGCGTTGATATTCGGGAGGTTATGCTGTACATTAACGACTGGGAAATGAAGCGGTTCGAGTTGCCGCTGGCCACCGATGGCATTGTGATCAAGGTGAACAGCTACCGGCAACAACGCGAATTGGGCTTCACCTCTAAAAGCCCCCGCTGGGCCATCGCGTTCAAATATAAAGCGCAGGCAGCCACCACAACCCTGAACAGCATCACCTATCAGGTGGGCCGAACGGGGGCCGTTACGCCCGTTGCCAACCTGACACCCGTGTTGCTGGCCGGCACGGTGGTGAAGCGAGCATCCTTGCACAATGCCAACGAAATCGAGCGATTGGGCGTGCGATTGGGAGATATAATATTCGTGGAAAAAGGGGGCGAAATAATTCCGAAAGTAACGGGCGTAGACATGACTAAACGCACGGATTTTCACCGGAAAATTGTTTACCCAACCACCTGCCCTGCCTGTCAAACGCCCCTGATCCGAACCGAGGGCGAAGCCCATTTCTATTGCCCCAACGAAAAAGGATGCCCCCCGCAACGGCAGGCCCGGTTCGAGCATTTTATTCAGCGTCGTGCCCTGAATATCGAAAGTCTCGGCGAAGGCAAAATCGAGCTGCTTATTGAGCGGGGCCTGGTGCAGTCGCCCGCCGATTTATACGACCTGATCTCTGACCAATTGCTGGGCCTGGAACGGACGTATCCGGCCACCCCGATCCTGAACGAAGATGGCACCGGGGAGCCGGGCAAAGCGCGGGTGGTGAAGTTCGGTCAGAAAACGGTCGATAATATCCTCACTGCCATTGAACGGTCTAAAAAACAGCCGTTTACGAGTGTGCTGTTTGGCTTAGGTATCCGGTATGTTGGGGCCACAACCGCCGAACGATTAGTTGATTACTTCGGCACAATGGATGCTTTATTGGCGGCTTCGTTTGACACCCTATCGGCGGTGCCGGATGTGGGACCACGCATTGCCCAAAGTGCGGTTCAGTGGTTTAGCGACTCCGATAATCTGGCTTATGTGGAGCGACTGCGGGCATCGGGGCTTCAGTTTGTAGGCGAGCGGAAGGTGATTGAGGTTCAGAGTGATACGCTGGTGGGTAAAACGTTCTTATACACGGGTACATTTGCCCAGTTCAGTCGTGAACAGCTTGAAAATGAGATTGTTGCACACGGCGGAAAACTGGTGAGCAGTGTCTCTAAAAAGCTGAGTTACCTGATTGTGGGCAGCAGTGCCGGACCATCGAAGGTGAACAAGGCCGCAGAATTGAACGTGCCGATGATTAGCGAGA
>JAJAYX010000594.1 GCA_026785985.1 Rudanella sp.
CTTTGTGGATGCGCCGGATGATGTCAAAATCTTCCATAATGACATATTGTTCACTAAATCCGCCAATCTGATCAAAAAGTGAGCGGGTGATAAACAGCGTTTGGTCGCCCCCCCGCGAATAAAGCCCCTCGAACCGGGTGCCGTAGCTGTTGAAGCGAAGCAGTAAATTATCTGAATCGAATCGGAACCGATAACAGCCCGACTCATAGCCATCGCGGATGGCCCAGGCAATATCACTGACATAGTCGAGGTTGATGGTCACGTCGGCGTGAACGAAATAAAGCACATCGCCTTTGGCCAGCCGGGCCGCATGGTTCATTTGTGCCGCCCGGCCTGGTCGGGGGGCCTGCACCACTCGTGCCCCTGCCCATTTGGCCTCGTCGATGGTGGCATCGGTGCTGCCGCCATCCACCACGATCACTTCACCGACGCGCCCGTGGCCATGACGCAGTAAATCAGCAACCAACCGGCCAATAGTCGGGGCTTCGTTGCGGGCTGGTATGATAACGGAGATGGTCAAAACGCTTCGCCAATGGTTAAATAGAATCCGCTGGAGCCGGTGCCGGTTTGGGGCAGTCCCCGGCCATAGTCGGCGCGGATGTTGAGTTTGTCGTTGTTGATTCGGATGCGCAAACCGGCTCCATAGGCTCCTTTGGGCTGGTTGAACCGCAGAAACTCATTTCGGTAAGCAGCCCCTTTGATACTTGTTCCCAGGACTCCGACCGACCCGAAGGCCACCACGCCCAACCGCCACCAGACCTGTTGCCGGATTTCGGCCTGAAACAAAGCCAGATTATCGTCGCGGTAGCGGCCTTCGTAAAAGCCCCGCCCGCGTTTGTTGCCGCCAAAAAACGACAGCGCACTGAACGGGGAAACACCAGTTGTCAGGCTCAGGACATAGTTCAGGGCCAGGGTTGTGCGGTTGGTGAGTGAATGATAGGTGGCCACGTCGGCCACATGCCGCCCAAAGTTGCTGGTGCTGCCAATGCCGCGTGTATGGGCCTTAAAACTCAGGTCGGCCAGCACCCCGTGCGATGGGAAAAGGACATTATCGCGAGTATCAAAAAGCAGGCCCGGTCCAATGCCCGAAATCCGGTTGCCCAAACCTCCCGGCACAGTACCAGATGCCAGCAAACCTTCCGGTTGAACACTTGTAATGTCGTAATTCTCAAACTGGTAGCGAAGACCTGCATACAATCCCTGACCACTGGCATTTCCCGTTATGCGCCGGTACAGATTTAGGCGAATACGTGGGTAATTGACTCCGTACGTTTCTTGCGGGGTTTCGCGGTCGCGCAGGCCGAAAAGGAAATAATTGTAGTTGTAGTAGCCGACTTCGCCATTCGCAAAGTAACGGTTCTGGTTGTAGAAGATCTGAAATGGCACGTAGAACAGCAATTGTTTATTCTGGGTATAAGCCGCGCCAACTGTCACCTGCGAGGGCCGGACGGTGTGGGCCGTGTCGCGACGAAACCGGAATGTGGCCGCTGCTGCCACCCCAAATGCAAACCGGGTTTCAGGGGTGTAATAGATCAGGGGTAACGGGAAGAGGGAGAAGGGTTTGAGGGTGGTTGTGGTGGTGTCTGCATCAACGTCACCTCTGACGTGCGTGATCAATCCCATCACCAAAAATACTATCAGTAAGCGTGTTGTCATGCAGAAATTATGAACGTATACCCAAACATACAGTTGTGGAATGGATTTAGTTTGAAAAGGTGAGTTGCTGGCGCAAGTGGTTACAGAAAAGGCCACTCTGACAATCAGAGCGGCCTCTTTTATACCTGAAAACTACCGATTTACATAGACATTAATCCCCGGTGCCGCTGTCCCAGTACGACCCGTTACCCCCCGCAGAAACACGGTTGCCGCCCGGCCCGATGCCGAACTGGTGAACTGGATTGACCCAACATTGGTCGTACTGCCGGGTGCTCGAAAGGCAAACGTTGGCCCCGCAATCGCGTCAACAGCTATATAGGGCGAGATACCTTTGTAGGCCAGATTTGTGGCCAACGTGAGGTTGGGGGTGGGCGTTGTCAGGGCAACATCATAGGTTGACCCGGCAATCAGGTTAATAAACCGGACATAGAACTTGCCGGGATCAGATGCCCCCTCAAAGTTGTCGTTTATCAGCAACACCTCCGGTTGTGCGCCCGCCCCGGCCACAAACAACGAATAATATTTGTTGTCTTCAAACGTCAGGTTCTGGGTGTTGATCGCTGTCGCGCTGGTAGCCGTTGAGGTAGCCGGGGCCGAAATGGCGATGGCCTGCTGACCCGGCGTTACAATGGCATAATTGGAACCCGTGTTGGGGAAAGTTGCATTAAAGGGCAAACCCACTGGCGTTCCCGGCGAGGTAGTGGTGGCTCCCACCGGCGTGAATCCGCTGAACTTTTTGCCACCAATGGCCAACTCGATACCCGGAAAATCAGGGGCCGCGTTGATTAACTTGAGCCTTGCTCCGGTCGTAACGGGGTCAATAGGCAGTTGCAGACTGTTTTTCTCGCACGACACCAGCAAGGCTGCCGCTGAGAGTGCATAAAGAATGTTTTTGAGCATGATTACGGTTGTGTAAACCACACGGGTTTAGTGTGGAAATCAAGTTCTAAGCCGCCCAACGGCCGCAGGGCCTCCTGGTTCCAGACGTACTCGGAGTTATAGCGCGGGCGCACCCGCTGGCCAGTTTTCCGTTGTTGTTCAGGAAGAGCGTTTGCGGAAACGTAATACTCGGAAACACGTCCGTACTGTAGTTGTACCGGCGCATATCGGCCCACTGCTCCAGGAAACCCCAGCCCCACTGGGCAATGTATTTCTGGAGCATAATCTGGCTCAGGGTCAGGTTGGCTGCCACCGTTGGCACAATAAGCGGACTGGCTAAATAGGTAGCCCGGTCTGCGGCTGGCACATTCACATACGGAGCGGCAAGGTGCGCTTCGATGCCTTTGCGGTAGGCCGCCAGAGCCGTCGCATTATCGCCTTTGATAAAGGCTGCTTCGGCTTTGATGAATTGCAACTGGGCATAGGTCATCAGCGGGAATGGGCCTTTGTCGGTGAAAATATACCGGCCCGTGGTGCCGGCCGCCGGCAGTAATCCCAACTGTGTACCCCACGGATTCACCACACGGGTTGTGAGTGGAATACTGGCCGCTGTTGACTGACCGATGCCGGGAGAAATGCCCCGGAAGGTTCCATCGCCACTCACCGAGAGCATAATGGGCAACCGGGGGTCTCTCACGCCCCCAAACACCGTTCCGTCGAGCAGGCGGAGTGCAAACGCCGACTGACCATATGCCTGCAAATTTTGGCGTAATGGCCCGAAAAATGATCCGTCTGCCGTGCTTAGTCCATTAAAGGTCAACTGGGCATCATCGGCATTGCTGGCGAAGGCACTGTCCACGTAGGCAATTACCTGATCGGGCTTGTACGATGCCTTTTTCGAGAGGTGATGGGCGTTGATGGCCAGCAAACCGTAGGTAAACTTTTTCCATTTAAGCCGGTCGCCGTTATAAATTTTATCTCCGCGAGCGAGTGAGGCCGTTGACACGCGCCCGTCGGCCCTGCTCAGGTTTTTAACCGCTTCCTGACACAGCCGCACCACTTCGGCGTAGGCAAATTCCTGCGTGTCGTAGTTAAACGTATTCTTGGTGTGGTCCTGGTCGTAGGCTTCCTTAATAATGATCTCCCCGTGTAAATCGGTGAGCATTTGCCAGCCCCAGGCCTGCATCACCTTCCCCACGCCGAGGTAATCCCAGCGTTCGTTGGTTTGGGCGTTATCCATCAGGTTGATGAGGTTGCGCCCACCACGCCAATACACGTTCCGCCAGAGTTCGCCCCCAGCATCGCTATTAACAGCGTATCCGTGCAAATCCCAAACAACACCGCCTGCCGCATTATTCCAGTTCTGCACATAAGACCCCAAATAGCGGGCATCAATCTGAATACCCAGCACATACTGATTCTGGATGGGAGCCAGCAGCACGGCGGCCTCCACCTGATCGGGATTATTGGGGTTTTTGTTAATATCCAGGTATTTGTCGCAACTGCTCAAACTCAGCGCAAGGCCGGTCAGCAGCAGGGCAGCAACGTTTTTTATCTTTTTCATGTCGAAGTGTTTTGGATTTAGAATCCAAGTGTGAGGCCAACGTTGAATACTTTCGGCAGGGGCAGGTTACCGTAGTCGATTCCCTGACCGCCCGAACCGCCCGTTGCGGTGTTGTTTCCATTCACGCCGGGATCACCGCCCGTGTAGTTCGTGAGTAGCAACAAGTCCGTACCTGTCAGGAATACGTTAGCCGTTTTGAACAGTTTGGCCCGGCTCAACAGTGCCGGTGAGAACGAGTAACGCAGCGTCAGTTCTTTCAGGCGCAGCCAGTTCACATCGCGCTCAATGAAGTTCTCGTCCGACAGAGCCGAATAGTAGGCGTTGTTGTAATAGGGCGTAACCTGAATGGTGTTTTTAGTTGGGCTATCGGTGTTCTCCAGACCATCTTTCAACACACCCCGAAAGGTGTATGGCGTTTCGCGGTCGAGTGTTTTCATGCTCAATCCCCGGCTATACATATACGATTCGGTCGCGTTATACACGTCGCCCCCTTTGCGGGCATCCAACACGAAACTCAGGCCGAGGTTTTTGTACTTGAACGAGTTTACAAAACCAATTACAAAATCAGGATTCCGGTCGCCAACGATGTTCCAAACCGTTTCTGTCAGGGGCAGACCCGACAGCGGACTAATCAGAATTTCGCCTTTTGTATTACGCAGGTAGCTGTTGCCGGTAAACGTTGTCAATGGACTGTTCAAGCGAACGCCATTCCGAACGTTGCCGAAAATCCAGGTATCCGAGCTGTAAAATTCGGGCAAGTTGGCGGGTAATTCGGTCAGGCGGCTGCTGGTTTTGGTGATGTTAAAATCGGTTGTCCACGTAAAGTTGCTGGTTCTGATTGGTTCAGCATTTACCGAGAATTCAAGACCCTGATTCCATAGTTTACCGCCGTTAATCACTTTCAGGATAAAACCGGTGGCGTAGCTAATGCGCAAATCGCGGATGATCTGGCTCGCACTTTCGGTGCGGTAATAGGCCAAATCGAAGCCAAGCCGACCCTTGAAAAACTTCATCTCCGTTCCAATTTCGTAGGAGTTCACTTTCTCCGGCACCAAAAACGGGTTGGGAGCCGTGAATCCATAACTGAAACCTCCACCCGTAGTAGCCTGACTTTCATAGGCTTGCGA
>JAJAYX010000595.1 GCA_026785985.1 Rudanella sp.
CTTCGGAGTTCGGTGTTTTCAAAGAACACCACGAGCAGCAGATGGTCTTTGGCCATGCGCCGGAGAAAAGGCAGTTGGCGGTTCAGGGCGTTGGCGGTGTCGAAATTGGTGAACAACAACAACAAACTCCGTTGCCGGATCTGCGAACGAACAGTGGCCGTAAGCGACTCATAATCAGTCTCTAAAAACTGGGTTCGTTGCCGATAAAGCAACTCCAGAATTCGTTGCAGTTGGCCAGGTTTTCGTTCGGCGGGCAGTATCTGATTCACCTCGTTGGCAAACGTCAGAATCCCCGCCCGATCCTGTTTCAACAGGGCAATATTGCTTAACACCAGGGAGGCATTGATGGCATAATCGAGCAGAGTCAGGCCCTCAAACGGCGACCGCATCACCCGGCCCTTGTCGATCAGGCAATAGACGGGCTGCGATTTCTCGTCCTGATAGGCGTTCACCATCAGGGCCGTATCAGTGCCGGAACTCCGTCGGGCAGTGGCTTTGTGATTGATCGTCCGGATGTCGTCGCCGGGGGTGTAGGGGCGCACCTGCTCAAATTCCATGCTGTGGCCAATACGCCGGATGCGTTTAATACCCACTTCGTTGAGTCGGTTGGTAGCCGCCAGCAACTCGAATTGGCGCATTTGCAGAAACGATGGATAGACCGGCACCATATGGTCGGCATCGAACCGGAACCGCCGTTTGAGTAGTTGTAAGGGGGTCATTACCAGCACATTCAACGCACCAAACCGATATTCGCCCCGGCGTGTGGGCCGCAGTTGATACCGAATCAATTGCGACTCGTGGGGCATGAGCGTAGCCCGAAACAGCACATCGCGTCGTTGAAACTGCACCGGAATTTCGTCGATCACCTCCACGGGGGTATTAAACCGATAACGACTTTCCAGGAAAATCGTAACCGGGTTTTCGTCGCCGTTGCTCAGGCGGTCGGGCACCTCACGCCGGGCAAAAAAGATGCTCTGTTTAGACCGAACGCGGCCCGGACTGAACAGCAGCCAGCCGTCGACAAGGAGCAGTAGCCCAAACACGGTCAGGGCAACCTGCATCAGCGGGAACAGCACCGGAAAAGCATAGGCCAGCACAAACGCCAGAGCAAAGCCCAGCAAAATCAGCCAAACGCGGACGGAGAAATAAAGGGCGCGGAATACGGTCATTTGCCAAAACTACATCAAATTGGCAACTTTTCGTTTTGGGTCGTTTTAGTATTTTTTGGGGCAGATGTATTTACCCTGGAAACCCTATTCACCAATTTTATAGCTGATTACTAAACTCCCGTAAGATAACGCCCATGCTTTGCAGGCCGCCCGTCCATTGACCTTCAGCAGAAGGCCCCTGAGCAATTTCCTGCGCCTGATCCGCTAATAGAGCCAGTAAACTTTTGACCTCAGAGCGGTCGGGAGTTGGGCTATTCAACTGCTTTCTTAATTGATTCAACGCTGTTTGCACCGATTCAAGATGCGGATCGTTTTCCAGTGCCTGCAACCAGCCGTCGATCAGCATAACCCCCTGAGCAGGCGTAACCGACGAATAATCATCTGCCTGAAATGTTTCCAGCGTGTCTTCGAGCATTCGTTGTTCCAGTATATTCGTTCCCATGATCGTTGGAGTTTTGGATTAATGATGAAGAGCGAAGCATGAAGGGCGAAATGTTTGGGGTACATACTATTCGCCATTCACGCTTCGCCATTCACCCGTTTATACCGCTGTTGATAATTGTCCGGCAAAGTTGCGGAGTGCCGTTGCCAACGTTGTCAGGCGCGATTGCAATTCGCTATCAACCTGGTTCGCTTTTCCCTGAGTCGAATCCGCCAATTGATTCAGTAATTGAACGAGTTTGGTGTTACTTGGCGAACCGGTCTGTAACTCGTCTCGAAGTTGCTGCATGGGTTCAATCAAGTCCTCCGTTCTTTTATCACTTTTCACCGACGAAAACCAGTCCGTCAATAACGACATTCCTTCCTGTGGAGAAGCGGTCTGACCCTGGTCAAAAGCTTCGATAGTAGCGTCGATGAGTGTAAGTGCCGACGATCCGCCTGATTGTGTATGTTGATTTGCCATGTTTTTAAGTTATTATAATGTAGCCATTGAAGGACTCGATGGTTTGGTGCAGGCGTTGACTTGTTCGCTGATTTGATTCCATAACGTTGTTATTTTGAATTTTTGCTTACTAACAAACCGAGATTTTGTTGTACTGTATATCACTCACAACCCTACTAATCCCACAATGTTTGTATTTTGTTAGCAAACTGGACAAGTGGTATTAGCAGAGATCCCCGTATCCGGCATGACAGACGCATCAACCTGTCCTGCGTTGAGGGAAACGGCAAAAGCCGAATTTTTATATAGTCTATTCAGTTACTATTTTGTCAAAATTTATTAATACTTTTGAGTACATTTTCAGAATTTTACTTGATTATAGTTAACTGGTTTACTGAGTTTATTTGATTGCGACCATTGACACTCAAGAGCCTGACAAAGCTCGGTCAAATTAACAATCATCACCGTAACAACATGATAAACGTATCAGTACGATGGCTGCTTTGCATGGCTTATTATTTATGTATAGTTTGGCCCACCCAGGCTCAGGATCAGCCGCCCGGTAACTGTGGTGCCGATCAGGTGCTACGGGCAGATTCGCTGACCCGTAAGCTACTGGCTCTGTTCAACCAGAATATACTGGCTCATCAGACCAACAAGGCCAGTCTGGATCTGACAACCGTTTACACGATCCCGGTTGTCGTTCATGTCTATCACCTCGGCGAAGCCGTTGGAACAGGTTCAAACGTATCTACGGCATCTGTTCAGGCCGCCATCGACGCAATGAATCAATCGTTCAGAGCGCAGGGAGCTTTTAGTGGCAGCCAGGACGTGAAAATTCAGTTTGTGCTGGCCACCCGAACCCCCAACTGTCAGGCCACCAATGGCATTGTTCGGGTCGATGCCCGATCCATCACCGGGTATCAGGTAAACGGATGCAGCACAACCGACGAACCGATGCAGAATAACCTTCGCACACTAAGTTCCTGGTCAAGAGATTCTTACGTGAATATTGGCGTGGTTCATAAAATGCCTGATGCGGCTGGTTTCGCCTGGTTTCTAAACGATCTGTTTATCCCGGCTCAGTATGCTAATGGGTCTCAAGGGGCTTTATGGGGTCATGAGATGGGTCATGCTTTTAATCTGTACCACACGTTCGAGGGCGACAACGGCGGAACACAGTGCCCGGTTAATACCAATCCAACCACCGACGGAGACCGCATTGGTGACACAGACCCGCACAAAGCAAGCGATGGATGTTCAACCTATTCACCAACTTCGATCAACCCATGCATAGGGGTAGCTTTCGGGACATTATTGCAAAACATAATGAGTTATTCGGCCTGTAAAACCAGATTTACACTCAGTCAGGTTGAGCGAATGCGGTATGCTTTATTGTTCTCTCGGACGGGTCTGATCAACTCTTATGGAAAAGTGCCCCCTGTGGCAGGGGAAACCTCGCCTACGGCGGCCTGCGTGGTTTCGGCCCCAAACGGAGCTAGTGCCTATTTTGGCATCAACACATTCACACTCAAC
>JAJAYX010000596.1 GCA_026785985.1 Rudanella sp.
GCCATCGTCGCGGGTCAGGAGCCGGGTTTCGGGAGTAGTTTTGTCGTACCGAAAAAAACCGTTGCGCGTGGCGGCATACACCTGCTGACCCACCACCGCGACGGATTGGGCGGAACGATAACTAAAATGAGTTTGCCAAACTCCCGGCTGGGCAAGGCCGTGAACAGTGAGCAGTAACACCGGGCTGGCGTACCAGCCGACAGTGAGCAGTAAGGTCAGCTTTTTATTCATTAAACATCTCTTTTCCTACTCCACCCGACACACTTACGGCTGTATCGCCCAGGTTGAAACAACGGCGGCAGCGGGCTTCGTAGCTGTCAGTTTCGCCAAGCAGCACACGCTGTTGGGAGGGCACTAAACGGTAGGAGTAATGAGCGATGTCACCACACACCACGCATATGGCATGAACTTTGGTGACGTACTCAGCCATCGCCATGAGCTGCGGCATACAGCCAAAGGGTTTACCAGAAAAATCCATGTCTAAACCCGCAATGATCACCCGTTTACCCTGGTTGGCCAACTGATCGCAGACGGCCACAATGTCGGAATCGAAAAACTGGGCTTCGTCGATTCCGACCACATCGCAGTCGCCCGTGTGGATGAGAATATCGGGGGCCTTCTGTACCGGAATTGAATTGATTGACAGCGCGTTATGTGACACAATGTCGGCTTCGTGGTAGCGGGTGTCAATACCCGGTTTCACAATCACCACGTGTAGCCGGGCAATGCGGGCGCGGGTCAGTCGGCGAATTAATTCTTCGGTTTTGCCCGAAAACATGGAGCCGCTGATCACTTCGATCCAGCCGGTTCGGAGGTGGGGCGGTTCGCGTCGGGAGGCTGGTTCAATAAACATAGCTAACGATTTGTTGGGTGGTACAGCAGCGTTAGGCATTAAATTTGCTATCTGCTGAGTGGTTTCCAGTACACTAACTCAATAAGTCTACTCCCCAAACGGGTATTACTTGATTTAGTCAGAAAAAAGCCGGTTTTTAGCATAATTATTCAGCCAACCGTCCTACTCATTCTGCATACAACCCTCATACAAAGCAACGAGTTTTCCCAATGTCGAACAAGTTCCACCAAAGCGCCCTGACCGATTACACCCGCTCGTATGCGCGTAGGGTCTGCGCCGACTTTTTTAGTAATCACACGTTTATCTCCGGTAAACAGATTTTGAACCTGACTCCTATTGGGCAAATAAATATGTTTATCGTCAGCAATTTGTTCGATAAATGGAAAGCAGATGCCGAAAAATTCCGCAGCCCTTACTTTGATTTCACTCAACCCGAAGTGGAGGAAGCCATGCGGTCTTTCATGAACGTGGTGTCGCAACATATTGCCGTTCGGCGCGAATACCTGGAGCCAATGCTGGCCGATGCTCTCCGCCGGACACTCACCCTGATTTTCGATCCTCGTTATTATTTCGATGAACTGCTTCGTAATCAGCCCGATTTTACGCTTACTGCCGATGCCGCTAAACAAATCGTACGCTACACGCAAATTAACAAATTTGTGGCTATCAGCCTTGTGGAACGCATGAATGGTAAGCAGTTTATGTACGTAAATCAGGCTCTTAACTGTCTGGATGAAATAATGTCGCAGAAAGGGCACGAACTGGAACGTTATGAACGCTACGTGGCCATCCTGTCGGAGAAAGTGCCGATGGATATTAATGCCCTGTTCCGAACATCGCCCGATGTGATCAATGGAGGTGTTCCAACGCGGTCATTTTTTGATACAGAATTAGATACTACCACATCGGCTATTGGGGCTGGTGTCCTGCTTTCAAACGCACAAAACGACGTACCAAAGGCAAGCATTCAACCTTCGTCTGCAGGAACAGATCGCAACGAACGCGAACCGAAACCTTATAATAATCCCGAATCGCCTGGTTTAACAACCCCAGTTGAGGATCCCATAAAAGTTGCCGAACCGCCAAGGGCACCGATGGCCAGTTCGCCCCTGAACCAGGCCCCCACCTATCAGGCTCCCCGCATGTCGCTTCAACTTACGCCCCAAAACCAGATTGAGGAGCCAACAAGCGTGGCCGAAGCGTTCCACCGGGCACCCATCGAAAGCATCGGCAAAAGCATTTCACTGAACCAGAAGTTCCGGTTCATCAACCAGTTATTCAGTGGCATCAGTACGTCCTATGCCCAGGCTATCGAGGAACTCGACCAAATGGAAAACTACGGACAGGCTCTCGATCTGATTTCGTACCGCTATGCCAGCCAGTATCTCTGGGACATGAGCAGCGACGAAGTCAGCGAGCTGGTAGAGATTTTGAAACGGCGATTTGCGTAGAAAGGCAACTGGAGTAGAGAAGAAGTCTGTTCCTCTACTCCAGTTACCTTTCTTTTTTCCCTCTCAACATAAAAACCTTCTTTTCAGCCGGATTGATGCCCCGGTGATGGGCGGCATTCTTTGATTAGAAGCCCTTGAGAATACGTTACCTACTGTTCGTTTTCCTGGTTCTTGCGCTGCCCGGTTGGGCACAGCAAACCCGTCGCCCGCCGGTCGATATGAACGGGTTTTTGCAGAACCTGTTTCCTGTGCAAACCGAAGGCATCGACTATCAATCGGTGTTCGACAACCTGGCGCAACTCTACGCCACCCCCCTCGACCTGAACACGGCCACCCGCGACGAACTGTCGGCTACGTACCTGCTCGATGAGCGGCAACTGACTGGTTTTCTGAACTACCGCGAACAATACGGCGATTTACTTTCGGTGTATGAATTGCAGGCTGTTCCTGAATTAGATGTTCTGACCATCAAGCGGTTGCTGCCGTTTGTAGAGATCGGTATCAACGCACTCACCAATCGTCTGCCCACCCCCGCCGACCATTACCTGCTGCTTCGGTATGAACAAAATATTGAACAGCAAAAGGGTTTCACGAAGGGCGAACCCGACAAAAATGGCAAGTATCCCACGCGCTATTTAGGCGGGCCGGGGCAGTGGTTCACCCGGTATCGGTATAGCCGGCCACGAGCGTATAGTCTGGGGTTTACGATGGAGAAAGACCCCGGCGAAGCGTATAACTGGCAACCCGGCATCCGGCAATACGGAGCCGATTATATTTCATTTCATGCCCAGATTCAGAACCGGGGCCGCTGGCGCAACGTGATTCTGGGCGACTACCAACTCCAGATCGGGCAGGGGCTAGTGCTGTCGGCGGGGTTTGTGCTGGGTAAAAACGCCGAAACGGTGCAAACTGTCCGCCGACCCACGCTGGGTGCGCGACCCTACACCTCGCTGACCGAATACGGCTATTTGCGGGGCGCTTCGGCCACCTATGCCCTCTCGAAAAACCTGGATGTGACACTGTTTGCCGCCCGAAACCGGCGTGATGCCAACACGGCCCCTACAACCGCAACGGCCATTGTGCTGGGTACGATTGCCACGTCGATTCAGACATCGGGCCTGCACCAAACCCCCTCCGAACTCGCCGACCGGCAGAGTTTGCTCGAAACCAACCTCGGCGGGCATTTGCTCTATCACCGGGGGCAACGCCTGCAAGTGGGGGCCACATTGCTCCATACACAATTTAATATTCCGCTACTGAAACGGAACCTGAAATACAACGAATTTGAGTTCAATGGCAACCGAAACACGGTGGTAGGGCTGCACGGCGGCTATGTATATCGCAACCTGAACTTCTTTGGTGAGGTGGCTCACAGCAGCGGTTCGCTCACCAACAGCGGGGGAATTGGGGCGGTGGGCGGAATGCTGGCCAGCCTGAACCGCCGACTGGATCTGTCGGTGGTGGCCCGGCACTACGATCGTAACTTCCATAGCTTCTATGCCAATGGGTTCAGCGAAAATACCCGCACGATCAACGAAACGGGACTGTATGTCGGGGCCAAATACAGCATTTACCGCAAGCTGACGTTGAGCAGTTATATTGACGTGGTGCGCTTTCCGTGGTGGAGGTATCTGGTGGACAAACCATCGGGTGGCATCGATTTTTTGGCACAGGCCAGCTATTCGCCTAATCGCCAAACGACGTTCTCCCTGGTTTTTCACGAAGAGCATAAAGAGAAAAACAAGCCGGGGAGTAAAACAAGACCTCGTGAAGTGGTCGGTACAACGCGCCGGAGCCTGGCTCTCAACGCAGAGTACACAGTAGCTCAGGGCTTTACTATACGGTCGCGTGTACAGGCAGGAACGTTTAAGTACGCAGGGATAAGTCCGTCGAGAGGATTTGCCCTGGTTCAGGATGCTACCTATGCGATGCGTCGCTGGAGCCTGAGTGGACGGGTAGCCCTGTTCGGTACCGACGATTACGACAGCCGTCAGTATGTGTATGAGCGCGACGTGTTGTATGCGTTCTCGTTCCCGGCCTACCACGACCGGGGTATCCGACACTACCTGCTTGTGCGCTACGAAGCCAGCCGTCACCTCGACTTGTGGCTCCGCTGGGCACGCACCGACCTCACCAATCAGCCTACTATCGGCTCCGATTTAGATGAAACCTCAGTTCCGCACAAATCGGAAGTGAAAGTGCAGGCCCGGTGGCGGTTTTGAGGGTGTGTGAATAATCAAGAATCCTCTTTGGAGCCGGTGGGGGTTTCACACAACTGGAGATTGAACGATATTTGTAGGACTTCTCAACGTTTTCGGCCACCACTATGATTGACATCGAAACAGTTCGGTAAATCGCCTTGTCGCTTCCTGAAGCAACCGAAGCACCCCATTTCGACAAATCGTCGTTTCGAATAGGGAAAAAGATATTTGCGACGCTTAACATCCCGGCCAATCGGGTATGCGTCAAATTATCGGTAACAAACCAGGATCTGTTTTCCACCTTCGACCAGACTATAATTTATCCGGTACCCAACAAATGGGGCAAACAGGGCTGGACATTAGTGAACCTGGCGAACGTTCCGGGTGAAACGCTCACCGATGCTTTAACTTGGCGAAAGTAAAAAGGCCGTAACCAATTGCAGAACAATTAATTACGGCAAAAGTATGCTGCAAAAGGGATACCTTTGCTGCGACAAAACACATACTTTATGTTACAAAAAAAAGGATAACTTTCGATTAAGACAAGCCCTCAACCATTGCCTCGAAGCCCAACAAGAAAAATTTAAATCAGCTTTAGACGAATTAGCCAACCAAAAGCAGATACGCGACACTAGTGGCTACCAAAAATTGATCCTGATCCAATTGATTGGCGAACTTTTTGGCCAACATACCTTGACAGGGTTATTAGCTAGTGTGGGTATAAAAAGTAACCAAGCGAATAAAAAATGGCAAAAATAAGCTACAAAACGCTATTCTCTTGGTTAGTAAGTAGTTGTAAAGACGCATTTCTGGAGGATTATTAAGTCCTATTGCAACAGAGTAACAGCACTTGGTCTAGACAAAACCTGACGCTCATCGGCGACGAATCGGTGTTCCGTCACTGGTTGGAACAAGCTACTCAATCGGGGGATGAGTACTACCAAAAAAGTTATTCAGGTCAGTTTTGCCGAACCGTGTGGGGCTACAAGTGTACAAACCCATTAAGTTAAGGAAAATCGGGGGCATGATTTTTGCTCAAAAGGAGCCTTGCCGCACCTCCTAAAGTCTGCAAGCCCCCACTTGTAGTCCAATGAGACATACCCCTTCCCGCCCCCTTTTGCATCGGCCCAAAAACCACAACTAATAAATCAAAGAACTCGGAATAGTACAATCGGGTAGCCTCCCTCCATCAAAAGCCCCGCTTGTACCGGGTCGCCGGAGCGATTCTTCTCCGTATGGTGCCGATCATTCTGACGCATACGCTTGCGAGGACGCTCTTTGTGGCTTGGTTTTATCATCTCTAAACTCTGCAGGTAATACCCTTGTAACTCCCCAATCAACCCATCCAACTTTACAACAGCACAACTAAAAAGCTTCGGTAGATATAATCGTAACTCACCAGTCCCGATATTACGATTGAGTTGATAGCCATCATTAGCTTTCTTCTTGCGCTTGCCAGGTTGCTTCGCCCGACGCTCGCTCACTGCTTTGGCAGCCCCTACAGCTTCCAGAC
>JAJAYX010000597.1 GCA_026785985.1 Rudanella sp.
AGCCAGCCACGATTTGCAGGAACCTCTGCGCAAGATTCAGAGCTTTAATAGCCTGATTCTAGAACACGAAAATCACTGCCTGACCGATTCGGCCAAACATTATTTTGGCCGTTCGATGGCGGCTGCCGAGCGAATGCGGGAACTGATCAAAGATTTGATCGATTATTCGCGCACCAATGCTGCCAACTGGGAATTTGAATCCGTCGATTTAAACGACTTGCTTCGCGAAGTGAAAGAGGATCTTTCCGAACTGATTTCGGAAAAAGCTGCCATCATCAACGCATCCCACCTACCAACAGTGTCGGTTATTAAGTTTATGTTCCGCCAACTATTCCAGAATTTGATCAGCAATTCCTTGAAATATCAGCAACCTGACCTTAGTCCGGTTGTTATGGTTATCTACCAGCGGGTTGAACCCGATTTTATCTCCTCAAAAGCAAGTGACGAAATGCACCAACTGAGTTTTTCAGACAATGGAATCGGGTTTGACCAAAGCTACAGCAAGCGAATTTTTCAGTTGTTCCAACGGTTGCACGGACGTTCCGAATACAGTGGTACGGGGATTGGCCTGGCTATCTGCCACCGCATTATGCAGAATCATAACGGCACCATAACGGCAGAAGGGTCACTAAACAACGGAGCTACTTTTATCATGAAGTGGCCCGTTACCCAGGCCCATTCACTCAATTAACATTTTTTTTTCGCGCTTTTAAACGATGTTTTCAGATATCCACTAACTATAATCATTACCCATAAACAGATACAAGCAATATCTGCTAAAGATCAACGAGTTATAGGACAGGAATAAACAACGAATATAATAATGACACAACTATTTTTAGTAACATTATTGTAACTTAATATAAATAAAATCAATACAAGACAATTGCAACAATGCCCGGTCTCCACCCGTTGAAGGAACAGTATACACGGAAGTCGGTCTAGCCGGTGCTTCGTGTGATACAATTTTAGTTCACATAAAACTCAACGTATGACAACTCAAACTGTAAGCAAAAACCTACGACTGGTTTTTGCAACTCTCCTGGTTTGTTCGGCCCCACTCTTTATTGGCTGTAACACGGAAGTAACCGACCCAACGCCCGCCCCTGGCACGGGCACTACTACCCCTGGCACAGGAACCGCCACAACGCCTGGCACCGGCACAACCACAACGCCCGGCACTGGCACAACCACAACGCCCGGCACAGGCACAACCACAACGCCCGGCACAGTTACTGGAGGTACAGGGACGGTGTTGGCAACGGCTGCTTTTGTGGCAGCACAGGATAACTTAAACTTTTTGGAAGCAGCCATCGCACGGGCTGGTCTTACTGAAGACGTGAATAAAGGAGGATTGACGTTGTTTGCACCAACAGACGATGCTTTCCGGGCCGCTGGGTTTGCCAGCGCGGCTGCCGTGAGCGCTGCTCCGGCGGCTGATCTGCAACGAATTCTTCGGTATCACCTGGTGGGATCAGTCATTGATCTGTCGGCATTTCCAACAGCGGTTAATACGTCGTACCAAACGAATCTGGCTAACGGTCGGCTTACTGTTTTCAAAACGAGTGATGCCAATATAAGCGTGAATACGGCCAAAATCTCAAAAGGGAACAACCCAACTACGGGCAGTGTTGTTCATATCGTGAATCAGGTTCTGACTGCACCTTCTGTAACAGCTAACGATCAGGCCAAATCGAACGCCGATTTGTCGTTCCTGTTGGTAGCTGCGGAACGGGCCGGTACAACGGTACAGGATCTGTTAACGAAGTCGTCGACAAACGGTGTTACCATTTTCGCGCCTACCAATGCCGCCTTCAAAGCCGCCGGTTATGCTGACGAAGCCGCCATTCGGGCCGCTGACCCAAAAAAGCTGGCTGATATTCTGGCTTACCACGTGTTACCTTATCAGGCCTTCTCGCAGACATTCCAGAACGGCTCCGACATTGTAACGGCACAAGGGAACAGTGTACGTTTCACGGTTAGCGGAGGAAAAGTAACGGTGACAGGTAAAGGCAACGGAAGCAATGCGGCTAATATTACCTCGGCAGACGTGGTTACGTCCAATGGTGTGATTCATGTAATCGACCGGGTTCTGTTGCCATGACCTCAATAAGAAGCTGAGTCAAAACAATTCAAATTCAATTAGGTATAGTAGTTCGAAAGGCCCCTGTTTTGTTAACAGGGGCCTTTTTTGGGTTTATAGTTCATTTCTTGCGAATCACCATCAATTCAATATTCCTGGCTTTGTATTGTGGAATAGGGACATCATTAGGGGCTGGAATCGAAATAGTAGTTGAGTCCTCGTGCAAAATTCCCCCCGACTGCACACAACAATACCCAGTGTCCCCTCCCTGTTGGTTAGCACAGTATCTGCTTCAATCATTCCCGGCAATTTCTCACAAACAGGGCGAAAATAAGGCCCACTATCTGGCCCCATGATTTTCTTTTTCCTGTAGACCTGACTTTGACCCTAGCCGTTGGAACGCCCATAAAAAAAGCCCCCCGAACTGTTCGGGGGGCTTTGACTTTGGCAATCAAGTGCTACTGTACTACCGACGGCGACGGGCAGGGGCCGGTGCTGGCGGTGCAATCAGTTTCTGATACTGGGCCTCGTCGAGTGGCTTCAGTTCTGTGATTGTGTACGTGTTATCGCTAATGATCACATTGAAGCTACCCACCGGTCGCTGTGGCTGCGTGCCGCATGGCAGTTGTTCAGCCGAGAACACAGCACGGAAGTACTGCTTCACTTCTAGCTCAACCTTCGACATCATCGCAACCTAGGCGGTCGTCATGACGTTGACAGCGGCGAACCCAAAG
>JAJAYX010000598.1 GCA_026785985.1 Rudanella sp.
GTGGACAAGATGCTGGCTGCACTGGGGAAACCGAGCCTTGAAACCCTTTTCGAGCGGTTGTTTCTGTCGCACGAGGTGCGGGTGGCCAAACCGGCACCTGCCCTTTATCAGCACGTGTTAACCGAAGCGGGTTTGGTGGCCTCCGACACCGCTTTTTTCGATGATAATGCCGCCAACATCGAAGCCGCTGCTGCGTTGGGTATTCAGGCGGTGCATGTGATACCGCCCAAAACTATTATCGATTATACAATGGATTTGTAAGCCGTTGTACCCCAAACCTATTCAAACCATTATGCTTCGTTTTTCTTTTCTACTATCCGCCCTTTCGGTTTGTCAATGGATCGTTAGCCCGGCCTTTGCCCAAACCACACAACCCGTTGCCACCGACCACAAGTCATACACCCAACTCATTACGGGTAGTGCGCAAACCTACCCGATGATGGCCATTCCGGGAGGAGAGTTTCTGATGGGCAGCCCCGCCACCGAAAAAGGCCGCAGTGCCGACGAAGGCCCACAACATAAGGTGAAAATCGAGCCGTTCTGGATGGGGAAATTTGAGGTGACGTGGGACATTTATGACCTCTTTACGACTAAAAATATCGAGAAAGAAATGGCGGCCCGCTACCCCGAAGGAGTCGATTTGAGTAAGACTGATGCCAGCACACGGCCAAGCCCGTCCTACGTGGACATGTCGTTTGGAATGGGTCGGGAGGGGTATCCGGCTATCAACATGACCCAATATGCAGCCATCAAATTCTGCGCCTGGCTTTACGACAAGACGGGCTTGTTCTATCGACTGCCCACTGAAGCCGAATGGGAATATGCCTGCCGGGCCAATACTAAAACGCCTTTTTCGTTTGGAGTTGACCCGAAATTAATGGGTCAATATGCTGTTTATAAGGCCAATAGTGAGGGGACGTACAAGAAAATTGGCACCAAAAAACCCAACCCCTGGGGTTTGAACGACATGCACGGGAATGTGATGGAATGGATTAAAGATCAATACATTCCGACCTACTATGCCCAAAAAGCGAGCGGCAAAGTAAACGAACCATTCGCGCCGACCACCAAGCTGTATCCGAACTCGGTTCGGGGTGGTTCCTGGGACGATGATCCCCTCGCGCTCCGGTCGGCGGTCCGCGTTGGCTCCAACAGTAGCTGGAAAGTACTCGATCCCCAAAGCCCCAAATCGGACTGGTGGATGACCTCGGCTTCGTTTCTGGGTTTCCGTGTTGTACGGCCCCTAAAAATGCCAACTCCCGACGAGATCAAGACTTATTATGATATCAAACCGATTAAGGATTTCGGTTTTTAAGGAAGGTAACAGTGACGGAATAGATTCGCAAGCTTGTCAATTCAATATCGTTTAGCTAAGGGCGTTTGACGCTTCACAGGATGAGGATTCAAACGCCCTTTTAAATAAAAACCAACACAGTATCTTATTTAAGTATTTATACTCTACTAAAAAGATAATATTCATAGTATATTAATTGTTCGTAAAAGGTTCAAAAAACCTTGATCAATTTGCTTTATTTAGAGTCCGAATTGACTGAATTGACTCATATTTACCCGTAAAATTGCTTAATAATGAAACAGATTTACTTATGGTTGCTACTTGCTTTAGTAGCAAGGGTTTCTTGCGCCCAGATTTCGCCCGAACTTCCCCAAAACGCTGTGCCGGGGAAGTGTTATGCCAAAAGTTTTAAGCCGATCACATTTAAGTCGGTAACGGAGCAGTTCGTTTCTAAAGAAGCGGGCAAACGGCTTCAGGCTGTCCCGGCGCAGTATGCTACCGAGCAGGCCCAGGTAACGGTGAAAGACCCCGGCAAACGGCTTGAAGTGGTGCCCGGTCAGTATAAGACAGTGCAGGAACAGGTGGAAAGCAAATCGGCGGGCAAGCGGGTTGAAGTGATGCCAGCACAATATAAAACGGTGGAAGAGATGGTGTTACTTCGCGAAGCCACGAAGCGTCAGGTGATTGTGCCAGCCGAATACCGAACCATGACCGAGCAAGTGCTGGTGAAAGATGCGACCAAAAAAATACAGGTGGTGCCGGCGGTGTATCAAACCCAAACCGAAAAATATGTCGTTAAAGAAGCCAGCAAACGATATGAGGTGGTTGAGCCGAAGTATAAAACGGTTTCGGAGCAATACGTCTCGAAAGATGCCGGTAAGCGGTATGAGGTGATTCCGGGAGAATACAACGCCGTTCAGGAGCGGGTGTTGCTGAAGGCGGCCAGCAAACGGTATGAAGTGGCCGAAGCTGAATATAAAACCGTGACGGGGAAGATCTTAGTGAAAGAAGCGATTACCCAATATTCGCCGTTGGACGGAAAATACAAGACCACCACGGAGCAGGTGCTGGTGAAAGAAGCCAGCAAACGGATCGAAATTATTCCGGGAGTGTATAAAACGACGACGGAGCAAATTATGGTTCGGGAGGGCAGCAAACGGCTGATTACGGTGCCGCCCACGTATGAGACCGTGACGGAGCGCGTGAAAGTTCGGGATGCTTATACCAAATACGAAAAAGGCAAAATTGATCCGAACTGCCTGTCGGCCAACCCCGACGATTGCCGGATTGTGCAATTGGTCGAGGTGCCTGCCCAGTATGAGACCGTGAAAAAAGAGGTATTGAAAACCCCTGCCCAGGTTCGGGAGGAGGTGATTCCGGCACACTACACCACGGTGACGAAGCAGGTGCTGGTGCGGCCCGCCACCGTGAAAGAGTATGATATTCCAGCGCAATACATCACCATTGCCAAACAGGTTTTTGCGAGTGATGCCTCGAAAGACCCCGCCACGGGTGTCAGCCGGTTGGCCCGCGCCACCACGATTCCGGCGGAGTATGCCACCATCAGCAAGCAGGTGCTGGTGCGGCCCAGTTCGGTGAAAGAGTTTCCGATTCCGGCCGAGCACGAAACGATCAACAAAGAACTGGTGGTTCGCCAGCCCGAAGTGAAAGAGTTTCCAATTCAGGCGGAGTATGTCAGTCTGAGGAAACAGATTGTTGAGCGGCCCGGCAGCGCGCGGGAAATCGAAATTCCGGCGATATATGCCACCCGAACCCACCAGGTGCTGACTTCGCCAGCCTCCGTACAGCAGACGCAAATGGCAGCGGTTTACATCACCCGCACCTATCAGGAGTTAGTTCGTCCGGCTTCGATTCAGGAAGAAGACGTGCCAGCGGTTTATGCAACCCGCACGAAGCAGGTTGTGAGTTCGCCCGCATCGACTCGCGAGGTTGAGATTCCAGCTCAGTATGCGTCGATCAGAAAGCAGGTGGTGGCCTCATCGCCTGATACGAAGGAAATCGACATGCCGGCGCAATACAAAACCATTACGCGCACCATTGTGAAAACACCCGCCACCACCAACGAGATCGAGATTCCGGCGAAATATGGATCGATTAAGACGACAACCGTGGAAGCCCAGACCGTTGGTGAATGGGTTGAAGTGCTGTGCGACAGTAAGTTGACAAAAAAAACCAGCGTAGCTATTCAGAATGCCCTCAAAACTAAAGGGTATGACCCAGGGCCGATTGACGACATCATTGGGCCAAAAACACGGGCGGCCCTGCTACGTTATCAGCGCGACACCAAACTGCCCGAAGGCAGCCTGAATGTGGAGTCGCTCAAGTCATTAGGGGTTTCGTATTGAGGCTGTACTTAAAAATCGCCACCAACAGCCCACAACAAAGCTACCATGTATTGAAC
>JAJAYX010000599.1 GCA_026785985.1 Rudanella sp.
CGTATAGCCCAATTAAAACAAAGAAAGAGCGGAGCATCAGAGCAGTTGGCGTTGCCGGGCTATGTGCGTCAGTTCGACGTTAGTGTGTACGTTGAGTTTCCGGTAAATATTCTTGCGGTGGGTTTCAACCGTTCGGGGACTCAGGCAGAGCTGGTCGGCAATCTGTTTGGTGCTTATCCCTTCCGAAATAAGCTGAACGATCTCGGCTTCGCGCTCGCTCAGGCCAACCTGATCGAGACCATACTGACGGGCCTGTAATTGCCGGAAATACGAATCAGGGAGGTAGGTTTTGCCGGTTGTTACGCGCCTTAGAGCGTTTAACAGTTCGTCGTAACCTGCACTTTTAATGCAATAGCCCGTAGCCCCTGCATCCATCATCCGGTTGATCGAATGGGTATCGTTGAGCATTGAGAGGCCCATTGCCCCCATGTTCGGGTATAACCGTCGAACCAGTCGCGCTATCTCAATCCCTGACCCATCGGGCAGGTCGATGTCCAGCACCAGCACCTGCACCGAATGGTGCGCCAGAAAGGGCATCACATCCTGGGCTTTCCCCAAAATCGCCGGGATGACATACTCGCCGGAGCGTTCGAGCAAAAACCGGATGCCTTCGGCAAACATACGGTGGTCATCAACAATCAGGAGCGATTTCATGGCTGTAATATGGGTTAGAGCGTGGCATATTATGTATTAGTCGGTTAATATACGTTCTGGGTAACAGACGCTTGCTGATTTTTTATTCGACGGTCAGATTAGCCACGAGGTCTTTGCCAATCAATTGGGCGGTCAGGTTTTCCACTGTGTTCATACCTGGCTCAATATCAGCCAACAGAAAATTGGCTATCGACTGCCGGGAAATCCATCGCGTTGTGATCTTATCGAAGTCGCTATAGCTTTTGCCGTTAACTTGGTCGGTGAGGCTATATACGCGCAGGGTATCGGCAGGAAGCTGTGAGACCGAGCAACAGCAGCAGGACTAGGGGGGTAAGCGTTTCACAATAAATCAATGGATTAGCTGAGAATGAAAATCAGGCATTAAAGCAGATTTTTTTCAAACGCGTACTTGACCAGACCTGCCGAATTTTTGATGCCCAACTTCCGAAACATGGCCTTCCGGTGAGACTCAACCGTGTTGACCGAAATCTGTAAAATGTGGGCAATCTGAACCGTTGAGTTCTCCGCGCAAATCAGGCGGAGAACATCACGTTGTCGGGTGGTTAATTCGTCGGGCAAGAGCCGTGTTTTCATGGTGTGATTTGGTCTAAGTGGATAGAACCGGGAAGCAGACAGGTATTACTGACAACCGTTAATCTGGAACCGCACGGGCGAGGTCAGATCGCCTACTATATCGCGATAACTCCAGCTTGTGGCAATGCCGCTTTGGGTAAACGTCATACCGGTCAGGTTGCCTTTGGCAAACACCTCCGGTTGCCCGTTTGCGTCGGGGAAGTAATAGGCAATCGTGCCGTCGTTTTTGGGATAAACCGTTTCCCAGGGGCGGCTCAGAATAAGATCGACCGGCTGCCCGGCTTTGGGCATCAGCGAAAAAGCCGTTTTAACGAGTTCCTTGGTGGTATAAGTCAGGCGGGCCTCAAAAATCAGGTTGGCCCCGTCGAGGGAAGTCAGCAGTCGCCGGGTCACTACGCCATTGGCATCGTAGGAATAGGCCCATTTTGCGTCCGTAGCCGGGTCGTTAAACTCGAAGGTAAAGCCAATCAACTGCCCCGACGCATTGTAGGTCAGGTTATTGACTCCTTTGTAGCCGGTGTTTTCTTCGTAATTGAACCGGACAATCTGGTTGTTTGCCCAGGTGTAGGTCTCGATGGCTTCGGACACTACTTTTCCATCGCCGTCAAAGTTCTGAATGTCCGACCGGCTGAGTTTGCCCGATGCATCGTAGGTGTGTTTGTAGCTGAACGTACCATCGGCTCCATTCGTACCGAAGCTACGAATCTGGCGGCTCACGCGCCCGTTGGCATCATACTCGAAGGTCGATTTTGTTCCGTCGATGTAGGCCCCGGTAATCTCCGTCAGGCGGCAGTTGGCCGTGATCGGATCAACCGTGTGGTCATTGCATCCTGCCGCGAACAGCAACAGGAGTAAAAACAGGGTGATTGCTTGGGTAGTATTTTTCAGGCGCATGACAAATGGGTTTAAATTATGTGGTACATATTAGCCTTTCTCCTCTCCCCGCTATACCAATTGCCAAAATGGAAATAGTAACCAACTCCGAGCGTTCAGTATTGCGAGATCGGCCTTAGAACATGACAAAGGTCTCCGCTCAGCAACCGCCCTTCAATCCCGGTTTGCCGTGATTTCATCTAACGGTTTACCGTGATTTTCAGACAAATAACATCGTTGCCTCTATTTTTCCGCTTATTTTAGCTGCCGGTTAAGTTACCAGCTTACGCTAAACGACATGAGTGAAATGAAACCGATATCCCTTTATGGCCTATTCCTCTCGGTAGTCTGCATTGTTCTCAGTTGCGCCCAAAACAAGGAACAACCATCAACCAAACCGATAACCAGAAGACCGTTAACCCCGCCACGGGTAACCTTATTAGCCAGCCTGCCCGACAGCAGCAAGCCCGTCATCACTTATTTAAAAGACTATCCAGCCCCGAAAACCATACGAGTCACGAAACCACCCCAGGTACATTCTTTCGTTGACCCATTGACCAATACTCCGTTGCCGCCGGAGACCCAGGGACTGGGTTTCTTCACCAATTTCACCACCGATCAGGGGCTGGTCTCTGACTACATTAACTGTATGTTGGAAGATAAATGGGGAAATCTTTGGTTTGGTGGCAGTGGTCTAAGCCGTTACGATGGCAAAAGTTTTACCAATTACACCGCTAAACAAGGATTAGCTTTAGGTAATGTTTGGTGCATGGCAGCCGATAAAACGGGAGCACTCTGGTTC
>JAJAYX010000600.1 GCA_026785985.1 Rudanella sp.
AACGTGGTTGTAATACCCCGGGTGACGACATCTCTGGTACTACAGAAAACCAATGGATTGAAGTGAGTCCAACTCCAGCGGTAAAAATTGCCGGGCGTGGCCGGGTCGCGGGTATCGGCATACAGATCAAAGCCTTTGTCGAAGGTCAGAATCCCAACATTGGGTTTCCTGGTATATTCGTAATAGACGGTGTCGATGGGCGCAACGGGATTCAGTTTTTGGGCCGTCGATTTGAACTGCCGACCGTCGGATGTAGTGACAAAGAGCGTGTAGCTTTCGCCGGGAACGCCCTTCCAGGCCACATCAGCAGGTTGGTAAACACCAATCGATGTTTCTTTGTAATCTGTGCGTTTGTTGGCCATATCGGTTGTATAAACCGTTGCTTTGGTGGCGTAATAATTCAAGGCACCCAGCGTATAATCGGCTGTTAAGGAGAGAGTTATAAGGCTACGTCCGGGCTGATCGGTCACGAGACCATCCACAATCAATTTCTGATCCAGCGTTTGTGTATCGGGGTTGTACGGAGTCACGCAGGACAACGCGAACAGCAAACCGGACAGGAGTAGGTAAGTAAGGAATTTCATGTTTAGAACTTAAAATTATAGGTCAGCGACGGGAGAGCCGAGCCGAAAATAGACAGTTTGTAGGCATCGCTGCGGGAGTTGGACTGGAGTTTGTAGAACACCGAATAGGCGTTTTTGCGGGCATACAAATTATACACCGAGAACACCCAGCTATACCAGAACTTGCCCGGTTTTTCGGGGTTCTTATCCCACGTCAGCGACACATCGAGCCGGTGATAATCAGGAATGCGCTGCTGATTACGGTCTAAGAAAATCGGCACCAGCACCCCATTCACGCGGGCTTTGGCGTAGGGTGCCGTCACGGGCCGACCCGTGCTGTAGGTAAAATTGAACGACGCACTGAAGGTGAGCGAGGGCCGATAAATGGCCACGATGTTCACCTGATGCGGTTTATCGAAGTTAGCCGGAAACCATTTTCCGTTGTTCACCTGCTCGCCCGCATATGGCCCATTAATGAGCAACAGGCTTCGCGAGTAAGCATAGCTAACCCAGCCGGTCAGAAATCCTTTGTTTTTCTTAACCATAAACTCGGCTCCGTAGGCCTGGCCATCGCCCTGCAACAGTTCGGTTTCGGGGGTTGGGTTCAGCAGAATTTTAGCACCGTCGCGGTAGTCGATAGCATCCTGGATGGCCCGGTAATATACCTCTCCCGACACCTCGAAGGTGTTCGTGTTGAAATTCTGAAAATAGCCCGCCGAAAGCTGATCGGCAATTTGGGGCCGGATGTTGGCATCGCTCAGTTTCCAGCGCGAGGTGGGCAGGGCGGCCTGGGTGTTGGTGATCAATTGCAAAAACTGTTGCATCCGGGTATAGGCCACCTTCACCGAGCGGTCGGGTTGGGGTGCCCAACGCAGGGCAAGGCGGGGTTCGAGGCCACCATAGGACTTGGCCACGGCCCCTTTGCCGAAAATGGCCTGGCTAATAGCATTGTCGGCAAGGCGCGGCCCTTCGGGATTGTAGGTATTGACGGTGGTGGGGCCGAGGTTAAAAAACTGAACGTAGCGCAGACCCCCGATTATTGAAAATTTATCCGTTATGGTGAAATCGTCTTCGCCGTAGATAGCCGCTTCAACCGCCTGCTCATTGGGCAGCGTGAGGGGCAACTGATTCGAGACGGGGCCGGGTGTGAGCGTGTTGGGCGACAGCCGGTGATGCGTGCCATTCGCACCGAAGGCCAGCCGATGCCGATCCATCCGGTAATCCCCTTCGATCCGGCCAATGGTGGTTTGCAACGATGATTGTAAGCGGAACGCATTGCCCGGATCAGGCGTAGAGAGTGCTCCTTTATACTGGGCCGTTACCCCCGTGGTGGTAATGCTGAACTGATCCGAAAAAGCGTGTGTCCACTTCACCGATGCGTTGGTGGTCTGGTAATCAAAGTCGGTTCGGGACGAGCGGACATCAATTGAAATCAGCGAATCCGACGGAAATTTAATTTCGTCGCTGCTGGCATAGGCCGACACCCAAACAGTATTTTTCTCGCTGGGAAGGTACTTTACTTTGGCCGTGAGGTCATAGAAATTGGCCCTGGTATTCCGAATGCTGGCAGGCCCTAATTTAAACAGAAAACTATTAGCTGACAGCCGGGCATCGGCCAGAAAACTAAGTTTTGACAAGCGTGTCCCGGCGGGGCCGTTTCTGGGTTTCCCAATTGGCCCTTCAACTCCTAACCTGCTCGACACCAGTCCAATACCACCACTAACCGTGAACTTTTCGGTTTCGGGTTCTTTGCTCCGCACGTCTAAGATCGACGAAATTCTCCCCCCATACCGGGCAGGGATACTACCTTTTTGCAGCGTTACGTCGCGCACGGCATCGGGGTTGAACACCGAGAAAAAGCCCATCAGGTGCGATGAATTGTAGATCGGTGCATCGTCTAACATCACCAGGTTCTGATCCACACTGCCCCCACGCACGTTGATGCCGGTGGCCCCCTCCCCCACGGTTGTCACACCGGGCAGCAACAGCAGACTCCTGACCACATCGACCTCGCCCATGAATGCGGGCATCCGTTTAATGTTCCGAATGGACAACTGATTCACGCCCATTTCCACCTTTTTCACATTGCGGTCGGCAGACTCGGTTTTCACCGTCACCTCGTCCAGCAGCTTCGTGTCAATCTCCAGCGACACCATGTTCCCCAGCTGAGAAGGCGGCAGTTTGATGGCCTGCACCTGCCGGAGGTAGCCCACGGACGTGAACAGCACATTGTAGGAACCAGCGGGCAACGACAGTATATAATAGCCATCGCGGTCGGTGGTGACTCCCTTACGCACCTGCTGCACAAACACCGTCACGCCCGACAGAGGAGCGTTGGTTTTGGCTTCGCGGACGTAGCCAGCGAGGGCGTGGGTCGTTTGGGCCTGGGCGAGTTGGGGAATGGCCAGGAGCAGGAGCAAAAGGCTGGCATAGATAAATGGCCGTCTGTAAAAAGACGTAAAAACGGGCATAGGTTACAGTAGGTTATGAACTCTATGTAGGAAAAAGGATTCAGAATTATGTTTACTCTATAAATCGGTGAATAAGAGCTGGTCTACACGCTTTTCGCCCTCCTCCGGTTTGCCAGCCACGCCACCATCTCCGCCAGCGGCAAGGTATTAAACGTCATGCTTCGTAACAATCCACCTTTGCGTCCAACGGCTACACCGTAGTGCATGTCGAGCAGGCCGGTGGTGCTATGCGCATCGGGGTTGATACTGAGCATTACGCCCTGTTGCTGGGCATAGTCGATCCACCGCCAGTCGATATCGAGCCGGTAGGGGCTGGCATTGATTTCGATCACGACCTGATGCTCGGCGCAGGCATCTATAATGGCCCGGTGGTCGATGGGGTAGCCTTCGCGGGATAGCAACAACCGACCCGTTGGGTGGCCCAAAATGGTGGTGTAGGGGTTTTGGATAGCCCGCAGCAATCGCGCTGTGGCCTTTTCTTTCGACATGGTCAGCGTTTGGTGAACAGAGGCCACCACATAATCGAACGTGGCCAGTACGTCGGGCGTGTAGTCCAGCGATCCATCGCCGAGAATATCGGATTCGATACCTTTCAGGATTCGGAAGTCATCGCCATATTGAGCGTTCAGCGCGTCGATGTCGCGGTGCTGCTCGCGAACCTGTTCGGGTTTGAGGCCCTGGGCGTAGGTGGCGGTTTGCGAGTGGTCGGCAATGCCAAAATAACTCAGCCCCAGCGAGCGGGTATAATCAGCCATTTGGGTCAGCGAGTTTTTCCCGTCCGACCAGGTACTGTGGTTGTGAAGTGTTCCCCGCAAGTCGTCCCAGGTCACCAGATCATCGGCGTGATGGCGGGCGGCCCACTGAAACGCAAAGCTGTCTTCGCGCATTTCGGGAATAACAAATGGCAGACCCGCCCGCTCATAAATGGCTTCGTCGGTGGTGTCATTGGCAGTTAGGGCTGCCTGCAACAAGCTCATGCCATTTTGTCCAAGCTGCTGTAAGTGAGCATCAGCGGCTGTCTCCACAAACAGTTGGCGGGCTAGTTTCCCCGCTGGAACGAGTTTGATTTCGATGGCCACATCGGTTCCCTCCATTGCGCCCCGCCACACGAACGGCGAGGATTCCACCTCCTTACGGGTAAGCATTGGTAGCTGCATAATCTGGTTCATGGCCCCGATCACATCGTCGGTTTCCACCAGCAACTGAATCATATCGACCTCCTGCGCCTGCCGCCGAACCTGTCCGCTAATGGCAACCGACGGGAAATGGGGAGACAGGGTGTCGCGCAAAAAGCCCGCAAACATGGCAGCTTTGTCCATCCTGACTTTCCCCGCCTGACTCTGCAAAAATTCCAGCGAAGCCAGAATTTTCTCCTGCGTATCTTCCCCAAAACCCTTGATTTTGGCAACCTTTCCGTTTTCGGCGGCCATTTGCAAATCGCGGAGGTTGTCGATGGCTAACTCGTGCCACAGCACCCGGATTTTCTTGGCTCCCAGCCCCTTGATGCGGAACATGGCCAACACGCCTTCGGGCGTTCGGGTCAGCAACTCGTCGAGGTCGGTGAGGTGACCTGTCTCCACGATTTCGCGAATTTTGGCGGCCACAGATTTGCCAATACCCTGAATCGCAGTCAGTTCAGAAACGGGCAGTTGGGTAATGTCGTCTTTGAGTTTGTCGATGTTGAAAGCCGCCGAGGAGATGGTTTTAATACGGAACGGATCTTCGTTGTGAAGCTCCATCAGGCGGGCGGTCTGCTCAAACAGATCGACTATATCGGCATTGGTCAGTTGATGTTCGGGATTCATTCTGCAAGTTAGGCAGTTTGGCGGAAAGGGCCGTTTTTGGTATTGGCAGACTCGCTAAAACAGGGTGTCTTTACGTATTTTTACTGCCTGTTATTCCTTCACTCTAATGACCCAAAAACTGACGAAAATTCAATTTCTATTGCTCTATGGCCTGGCTCTGGGCAGCCTTCTACTTCTAAGCCTGATGGCCTGGTCAAATTACCGGTTTATGGTGATCGACCACGCCACGGAGTTATATCTACTTCTGATCGCCGGGGTGTTTGTGTCTGTAGGAATCTGGGTGGGGCTTCGGTGGTCGGCTCCAACCATAATCGAGAAAATGGTTCTTGTTCCGATGCCAACGTCGGCTGTTTCACCCGAACCCAATCAACAGGTTTTAGAGCATTTAGGCATCAGCCCCCGCGAATTGGCGGTGTTGGTGCAGCTATCCAAAGGCTTGAGTAACGACGAGATTGCGGGTCAACTGTTTGTCTCGACTAATACGGTGAAAACCCATCTGGCCAATCTCTACACCAAATTAGACGTGAAACGCCGGACGCAGGGCGTTGAAAAAGCGAGGGTGTTAGGGCTGGTTTAAGAAGCCATTCAACTCATTCTTTCGGGTGATTTTCGCAAAAATCACCCGAAAGAATGAAAGCCTGTTCGAGCTAAAAAGCCAATTTTGAGCCAAAAAACAACGAAAACAATACAACGGACAATTCTTGTATTTGGGGGTATTGCGGGCCTGATCGTGTCGGTAACCATGACGGTTATGATGCTGATTCACAAGCAGAATCCAGCCAGTTTCGATTCGGGCGAGTTGGTGGGCTATACCTCAATGCTGCTATCGGCATCGCTGGTGCTGAAACGGAAGGAGGAGAAACTGGTTTCAGTGATGTAAGCTTATCGATGTGCAGCCTTTCTAAAAAACTGATCTGTGCTTTACGCAAAAAAGCCTCAATACACACTGGTAACGAGGCCTTTTCACGAAAACTCCGTTTTATCTCACCTTCATAATGCGTCTGATTACCCGCGCAATAAACCGCTCTCCAGCCATACGTATTGGGGCTGAACAGTTTGCCAGGTTACATCGGGGTCGATACCCGCCGTTGTCAAAATGTTGGCCTGGTTGGCATAACTGGCAGGCTTCATCCAGAACGTAATGGCCCCGCCCGACGCCGGGAACAGATCGGTTCGGCTGGGGAACTGCACTCCGTCGGTGGTTCCATTGAAGGTCAGATAGTTGCATCGGGGAGCCGACGACGGTTGGGCAACGGCTATGGTTGCGCCGGTAAGCAACAGGAGGAAAACGTAGCGGTGTTTCATGATTAGAGTTTTTAGTGGTTGATTATTAGATCGTTTCATTTCGGGTTTGAATCGGGTTGATGTCGGCGCATGGCGACCTGTTGGTGCCGGTGCGGGACTACTAAAACCAGCGCATTAGTTGAAGGCTTTCGGGGTTGGTTTAGCTAACTTCTCGAAATCGGTGGTCGAGTTATTGGTATCCTGCAACACCCGCCGACTGCCAATAGTAACCGCCGTTTTGCGCCGGAAACTCTGCATACTATAGGTATCGTCGGCGAAGGCGAAACCCGCGTCTAAGGCGGTCGGAATCCGTTTGAAATCACCGCTATTACCATTTTGCAGGGCCTCGAACGCATCGATCACCAAGGCGTTCGGCACTCGGATTCGGGGCAGAATGATGGCGGGTGCACCGGGGATAGCCACTTTATCAAGCGCGTCGAAGTTGTCCGTGCGGAAAATAATCAGCCCCGGCCCGAACACGGTTATTAGCCAGTCCAAACTGCCCGTGAAGTAGAGCCGGTCGAGGTTGGGTACGTCGGGCGCGTCGGCATCGCGGCCATCGGGCCGTTCGTTGTAGGTTTCCCAATCGGCTTTTGAAAGGTCAACGGGGCTGTTGGGGTTCAGCGCAGCTTCTTTGTGGTTCACCCCGTCCTGAGCAATGATAATGCTCTGCCCCGGAGCCAGGGGCCGCTGCCGCCCCGTGCCGGGAATCCGCCAGATGTTGCTGACGTACACGTTTTGCTGGAACGTTCCCTGCGTAAGACTGCTGGAGCTGAATTCGGTAGGGCGGTTGGTCGGGTTAATCAGGCCCGACACGCCGTAGGTATCGGCAATGCACAATCCGGCCAGAAAAACGGTATCGGTCGAGTTGTTGTAAATCTCCACGAACTGATCGGAGAAATAGTTACTGCCTGCCGGGGTCTTTGAGCCGGTATAATAGACTTCTTTAATCACCAGATTACCCAGGGCCGAGCCGCTCAGCCGCAGGTCGATGGTGCGGGGCGTGGGTGTTTCCATGATGACGACGTTGTTCTGAGCCGCGTTCAGTTCCACCCGTTTGGCAATACCCGTCAGCGTTCCGGCTTCGGCATCGGTCAGCGAACGGTTTGCCGTGATGTTATACGTCCCCGGTAATACGCCCTGAAACACGGCCTGCCCCGACGCATCGGCAACGGCAGTGGTACTGGTTGCATCGGCGGTGTTGGTGAGCGTGACCCGTGTACCGCTGGCATTGGGCTGGTTGTAGGTAGCCGGATACAAGGCTCGCACGTTGAGCGTGACGGTCGGTACGGGGTCGCTTTGTTTGCAGGACGACAGCCAGCCGACCATCAGCAACAGGCTGATAAAGAGATTTGCGTATTTCATAGTCAACTGATTGTTAAACGATTGATTAATAAAATGGTGTGGATACGATTAACCCAATCTCAATTCTTGTCCCAGAACAGTTTGGTCGAGACCTTGTCTCCACCCACGGCGGTGGCGGCTGCGTTGTAGCTTTTGGTGTTCAGGTTTTGCTCACCAACCGGATAAATATACCGCACCGGAATATCGGCGTAGGTTTTACCGGCGGGTACGTTCAGGCGCGGGAAATCTAAGCGTCGCCACTCCGTCCAGGCTTCAAATCCCCGGTTGTACAGGGCCAGCCATTTCTGGGTGCTAATTTTCTCTTTGTAGGTGCCGGTAGCAGTTCTGTAGTTGACGGCAGGCCGGGCTAAGTAATTGGTGGCTCCCTCAACCCCCCAATTGTCAAAAGCCGCTGTGATGGCCTTGTCGTAATGCGACTGGGCTGTTCCGCCCACGTTCATTCCCCGCTCTACGGCTTCAGCTAGGTAAAATTCGACCTCCGAATAATCGAGCAGTATAGCCGGATTGGTGGGTTCAATGGTGATGTCGCCCGGTTTCGAGAAGGTAGCGTAGTTGCTGCTGGCCGCGTATTTCCCGCCCGAATAAGCTCCTTTGGCATCTTTCGTAAAATAAGCGGCCAGCCGGGGGTCGGCCAGGGCGTTCATTCTGTCGATGATCGTGTTGGCACCCACAAAATCTTTCCGACCGCTTTGTACCAGGTTAACCCAGACTGGATTGGTGTTGGGGGGCGAGACTAAGTAGTGGAACACGGCGTTGTCGGCGGCCAACTTGAACACGTTCGGGGCCGTTTGTTCCACCACCGTTTTGGCCAGTGCAGGGTCTGCATCGGCCAGCATCATACCGAGCTTAAATTTCAGCGTGGTGGCAAAGGTTTTCCAGTGGCCCGCGTCGCCCCCATAGATCAGATCGGCCTCGCCATAACTTTCCGCGTTTACTTTGAGAGCCGCCGAAGCAGCATCGAGCCGCTTGATTAAATCCAGATAGATCGTTTTGGCATCGTCGTACTTCGGCGAAACGTTCGTAAAATCCAGGGCCTCGGCATACGGAATATTCCCGAAGGTGTCCACCAGGGTGGCGTAGGCATACACCTCCATAATGTCCTCGATAGCCAGCCGATTCGCTTTCACGTCGGGTTGCAGGGTTGCATCGGCCTGATGAATGGTGCGGCTTTCGCGGAAGTTTTTCAGCACATCCCGGTACATCGCCGTCCAGAAATTCTGGGGAATATCGCGGGTGGTGAGGTCATAATTGGCCTCGTCGGTGTAGGTGGTTTCGGTCCATTGCTGGGCAAACAACCGAAACACATTGATGTTGACATTGGGCGAGGTGACGGCATCGGCCAGGTTTTTCTGCGCGTTGGAAAACAACGTTTCGGCAGGCACCGTTTGCGGGCGTTTGGGGTCCACATTCAGGCTGGTTAGGTCTGGCGAACAGGCCATCAGCAGGGACAGCGGAAGGAGGTATATGATCTTTTTCATGTTCGGTTTAAAATCTGAGTTTTACGTTGAAACCAAGGTTTTGGGTGGCGGGGTAACTGCCCCCCTGATACCCCTGAACATTAACCGAACTGATGGTATCTTCGGGATCGGCGTCGGGCAGGTTTTTGTGGATGATCCAGAGGTTGCGGCCAATAATGGAAAGGTCGATGCCTTTCACAAACGATACCTTGCTCAGTACGACTGCCGGGATGGAATACGTCAGTGCCACCTCGCGCAGCTTCACATAACTGGCATCATAGACAAAGGCAGCCGCCGGATTGCGCGCGTAGCCGTACAACCCATAGTTGGCATTACTCACGCGTTTGGTGTTCGCGGTTCCGTCGCCCAGCACCCCCGGCAACACAACACCCCCGCCGTCGGCAAGGTCGTTTCTCGATGGCTTGCCGAGGTCGTTGTTGCCCACCGTTTCAACAGAAAGCCCCGTAGCCAGCCCGTAGTATTTGTCGAGGGTAAACAGACTGCCGCCCTGCCGAACGTCGATCAAAAAGTTGAACGACAGGCTTTTGTAGCGGAACGTGTTGGTCAGACCGCCAATCCAGTTGGGGTTAACATTGCCAATCACTTCATTCGAGGTGCCCGACATCTGATAGTACCCATCGTCGTCGATGAGTTTCTCGCCCTTGTCGTTATACACAAAATTGTTGCCCCGGATGGTGCCGTAGGGTTGTCCCAGCGCGGCATTGATCGACACGCCCCCCTGAAACGCCCCCAACTGGAAGTTGTCAACGGGCAGTTCTTTCACGAGGTTACGATTCCGCGACCAGTTCAAACCGACCGTCCAGGAGAAGCCCCTGATTTTGACGGGTGTGCCGTAGAGCGATACCTCAACACCCTTGTTCTGAATCACACCCGCGTTTATGAATTTATAGCTGTAGCCGGTGGCAGTCGAAACGGCAACGGGTACGATCTGGTCAACCGACAGACTTTGGTAATACGTCACGTCGAAACCCAGCCGCCCCTGGAGCATCGCCATTTCTATCCCTCCTTCGGTGCTTTTGGTTCGTTCGGGCCGGAGCGTGGGGTTGTTTTTGGTTGCGTTCACGGCGAACAGCGCGGCAGACCCGAAGGCCGTTTGGGGGGCATAGACATCGTTGATGCTCTGGGCCGGTGCCGAGTTGCCCACTTCGGCGTAGTTCAGCCGCAGCTTGCCCGACGTGAGCCAGGGGGTCTGAATAAAGTGGGAGAAAATAAACCCACCCGACACCGACGGATAGTAGTACGC
>JAJAYX010000601.1 GCA_026785985.1 Rudanella sp.
ACAAACCAATTGTTAACAGCCATTAAATCGCATTTTTGTATAACCCTATGCATCTGTAACTAACCGAAAACCCTATTTTTGCCTTTTATTTGCCTAACATCTAGCATAATAACCTATGATATGGCCGGATTTTTGCTGAACACTCTACCAAACCAGTGTGCAACGTTTTGTCCTGTATACTCCGTCTACGTATAGAAGCATTGAATGCTCTTGCTATCTATATAAAGTACTTTATTTTTAGGTGCGTAATTGCCCATTCGTTTGTTATGAAACAGAGACTGCTTTACCAATTTGTTTGGTTGACCGTGTGTGGGGGTTTGATTAGAGGAGGACGCATCATGGCGCAGTCCATCACAACCACTGGACCTCTTAGCCCCGCCACCTGTGCTCCTCCAGAAACATCTGTCACCGTGCCATTTTCGGTAACAGGAGTTTTTGGACCCAATAACGTTTTCACGGCCCAACTGTCTGACAATGGGGGTAGTTTCCCGGCAAGCCCTACTGTTTTGGCCTCCCGAACTGTTAGCCCAATCACCAGCACGAACTATTCTCTGATCGGATCAATCCCCGCAAATGCCACGCCAGGCACCTACCGGATTCGGGTCATTTCGAGCGTTCCGTCACGAACGAGCCTGACCCTGGCAATAGGAGTCTCGCCACCCGCACCAGTAGCGAACATAGCCAGTCCAGGCGGCCAGATTTGCGCTGGAGCACCTGTTTCACTGACAGCTTCTGGTAGCAACCTAAAATGGTTTGCACCAGGCAATGTTCTGGTGGCCAACAACGTAGCAACATATAATTTAACAGCACCGGCACCCGGAACGTATGCGTACACAGTTACTCAATTAATTGGCGTGTGCGAAAGTCCAGGGAAACTTATTACAGTCATTGTAGCCGCCAAATCGCCCAGCCCTGTCACTCCAGCCCAGCCTAGTTATTGTTTGGGCATTCCGGGTGCCCCGCTCATTGCGACCGGCACTAATGTGCGGTGGTATGGAACCAACATCAACAACCCAACGCCCAGTACCACGGCCACGACTCCACCAACCACTTCGCCGGGGGCAATTGGGCCGTTTTATGTCAGCCAGAACACCAATGGTTGCGAAAGCGAGCGAATTGGTATACCCGTTTCTGTGAACTCTTTGCCCAATGCTCCTTCGGTTACGGCATCGCAAACCTTTTGCCAAAGTTCAACCTCACAACAGCTTTTGCCAATGGGAGCAGGATTCCGCTGGTACAATGCCAACAGCGTAATGTTAGCTAACAATGGTGCGGCTCCATCGCAAAACCTCAGTACCCCAGGCAACACAACCTATTTGGTGAGTGCCGTGTCGAATGGGTGCGAGAGTGCGGCAAAATCTCAGGTGGTGGCGACTGTTGCAGCCAGTCCAGCGGCAATAGCCCCGGTTTCGCTGGTGTATTGTGAAGCAGCCCGCCCGGCCGCACTCGCAGTTAGCGGCACCAACATCCGCTGGTATTCCGATGCGGCTGGCACTCTTCAAATCAGCCCGCCAACGGTGCCCGTAAACCCCGCAACCTACACATATTATGTTCGCCAGTTCGACGCGAACAACTGTGGTAGTATCCCATCATCGTATGTAATACGAGTTGCAGCCACACCAACAGCTCCGGTTATTACCACTGACTTGAGTCGGTGCATTAACGAAACGCCACGCACCCTCTTGGCCACCGGCAGCAATCTTAGCTGGTTCGATAATGCAGGAACAGCCCTGCCGGGCGCGCCAGCTCCGCCAACATCAGCAACAGGAACCATTTCTTACCGGGTTTCGCAAACCAATGCGGATGGCTGTGTGAGTTCGCGTGCCACCGCCACTGTTACAATCAATGGAATTCCCAACGCGCCAACGACTACGGCTCCACCCGATTTTTGCGAGGGCAAACCAGCTCCAGATCTGAATGCTTCGGGACAAAATTTGCGCTGGTATAGTTTAAACGCGACGGGTGGTCAATTTACCTCCTCGCCCACCCTCGTTAATAATATGCTTGTTGGCTTAAGCAATTACTATGTTTCTCAGGTGGTGAATGGTTGCGAAAGTGTTCGTACAGCCATTCCCATCACGGTGAAAGACACACCGAATGCGCCGGGGATCTCTAATTTGGCCTTTTGCCAAAATTCACCCGCCCCTGCCCTGAATGCGACAACAGTGCCAAATGCTACGTTGGCATGGGCCACAACGCCGTCGGGAACAACGTCGTTAACGCCCCCAGTTGTGTCGAATGGCAGCGCACAGATTTATCCATACTATGTGTTCCAACGATTAAATGGATGCGACGGCCCGCAGGTTATGCTAACCGTTACGGTGAAGCCTTTACCGGGTGCGCCTACCACTTTTCCGCTCGATCTGTGCCAGAACGGCGGTTCACGGCCTATTCAGGCTCAGGGAAATAACCTGCGCTATTATGACCCTGCCAGTAATGGATCGGGCGGAGCACCAAGCCCCCCGACAAACAACGCAGGCAACTTTACGTATCAGGTATCGCAAATTCTGAACGAATGCGAAGGGCCACGGGCGAATTTAGTGGTAACGGTGTTTGCCTTACCCGCTCCACCTGCCGTTGCCGATCTTTTTTATTGCAAGCCCCAGCAAGACCAGCCAACGCAATCGGTGCCACCGGTAACGGCTCAGGGTCAGAATCTACGCTGGTATAATTCGGACGGAAATCAGTTTTCGAGTGCCCCGGCTCCCCCCATCGACCAGGTGCGGACGTTTAGCTTTCAGGTTTCACAAACCGTGAATAACTGTGAGGGAAGCCGCGCCACTCTTAATGTAGCAATCCGAACTACGCCCGCACCAATAGCAAGCGTAACATCGGTGAGCTATTGCCGCAACGATCAGGCTACACCCCTACAGGCAACAGCCGAATCGGGAGCCAGCCTGCGCTGGATCGACCCCAATGGTAATCTGACCAACGATGCACCTACCCCGATTACGCTGAATGCAACCGCACCAGGTGGCCGGATTTTCAGTGTCTATCAAATTGGGGCGAATGGTTGTAGTAGCCCTCGTACCCCAATTAAACTTTTTGTCAATACTAATCCGACCTTATCGCTGTTTGGATCAACAACCATCAATCTTGGCCGCACAACCCCCTTACAACTTCGATTCACGGGAGTGCCCCCGTTTAATTTTGCCCTCTCAGATGGAACAGCGGGCACATCTGCCGATACCATTACGACGGTGAATGTGACACCTGCCCAGACAACGGTTTTTCAGGTAGCCAGCGTAACGAACATTTGTGGTCAGGGCTTACCGGGGAATCCCGCTACGGCCACTGTTAGTGTTAAGATTCCGACCATTTCTACAGGCTCATTACCCAATTCTGTTATTTGTGCAGGCACCAGCCTGTCAGTGCCATTCACCACAACGGGCGAGTTTAACCAGGGTAATATATTCCGGGTAGAGATAGCCACCGATACAATCAGCCGGGGTTCCACCACAGTTGGAGTTGGTAATGGGCAGGAAGGGCCAATTACAATATCGCTGCCTATCAGCTTGTCGGCAGGACAATATTTCGTTCGGGTGGTGGGGTCTAATCCGGGCATTGCCGTGTTGGGTCGCCCCAGCCCGGTCGTACTCAGCATCAGACCGTTACCAACAGCTATTTTGTCAGGAACCCAGGACGTGTATGAGGGAACAGAGGCTAAATTAAACGTAGCATTCACGGGCGATGGCCCCTGGACATTCGTCTATGCCGACAGTTTGCGTAGTACAAGCGTTACGACCAATGCCAACCCCCACATTTTGGACGTGCGTCCGCTCCGCAACAGCACCTACAAGCTGGTGTCGGTCAATAATAATTGCGGAGACGGCAGTGTTTCGGGAACAGCAACC
>JAJAYX010000602.1 GCA_026785985.1 Rudanella sp.
CCAGAATCTCCTTGCGGGCCGCAAATCGGTCTTTCCCGACCAGAATCTGGGCCTTCTCGTTCAGCGTTCCGTTGTCGTTCAGAATATCGACAACGGGCAGGCGGTGCTTCACGCCCAACTCATAGTCGTTGGGGTCGTGGGCGGGGGTCACTTTCAGGCAACCCGTCCCGAAATCCATCGTCACATACTCGTCGGCAATAATCGGGATGGGCCGGTTAATCAGCGGAATAAGGGCCTGTTTGCCAATTAAATGCTGATACCGCTCATCGTTCGGGTTCACGCAAATGGCCGAATCTGCCATGATCGTCTCCGGTCGAACGGTGGCGATGGTAACGTATTCTCCTTCTCCTACTACCTCATACCGAATATAACACAGCTTCTGCTGCACCTCTTTCGTGATTACTTCCTCGTCGGAAACGGCGGTGAGTCCCTGTGGGTCCCAGTTCACCATGCGAATACCCCGGTAAATCTGGCCCTTTTCGTAGAGATCAACAAACACGTCGATTACCGAATCGTAGAGGTCCGGCTCCATTGTGAAGCGGGTGCGATCCCAATCGCAGGAGGCACCGAGTTTGCGGAGCTGCTGGAGAATAATACCGCCGTATTTCTCTTTCCACTCCCAGGCATAGGCCAGAAACTCGTCCCGTGTGAGATCGCTTTTGTTGATGCCCTGCTCTTTGAGCATCGCCACCACTTTGGCTTCGGTGGCAATGCTGGCATGGTCGGTGCCGGGCACCCAACAGGCGTTTTTGCCTTCCATGCGGGCCTTGCGGGTCAACACATCCTGAATGGTGTTGTTCAGCATGTGGCCCATGTGCAATACGCCCGTCACGTTAGGGGGCGGAATCACAATGGTGTATGGCTCCCTGTGGTCGGCAACACCCGTTGGGGGAGTTGATTTAAAAAACTGGTTATCAATCCAATATTGATACCACTTCTCTTCGATGTCCTGCGGACTATAGGTTTTGGCGATCATATGCAGTGGTATTTCGGATCGATCCGCCGATGCGGTAGGGTGCCGAAATGGAAATAGGGTGCAAAAATAAGCCCCTTCCGGTCAAATTACCGGAAAGAGCTTTATAAATCAGCGCAGCAGGCGCTGACGACAAACGGCAAGCCTTCGCGTTTGTCCATATCTTCGTTCATAGTCTCGGGAGTTGGGTAAAATTTAGTATCCTTTCAACTAAGCCTGACTTTCCCCGTACTTTTGCCCCATGAACATGCAGAATAAAACCATCATAATCTCTGGTGCCTCGCGGGGCATTGGCCGGGCAACAGCCCTTCTACTGGCCCAAAACGGTGCCAATGTCGTAGCTACGGCCCGCAACGCCGACGATCTTAAATCGCTCGAAACCGAACATGCCAACATCGTGGGTGTTCCCGGCGATGTAGCCAGCGAAACCGATATGGCCACCGTTGTCCAGACCGCTCTCGACCGCTTTGGCCGCATCGACGTGGTGATAAACAATGCGGGCTATGGCATTTTCAAGAATGTGGACGAAATCTCGGTGGCCGAGTGGGATAGCGTGATGGCGACCAACGTGAAAGGCACCTTTGTGCTGACCAAAGCCGCCCTGCCCACGCTGAAAGCCCAGGGCACGGGTCATGTGGTGGTGGTGGCCTCCGATGTGGCTAAGCGCACCTTCGCGGGTGGGTCGCTCTACACAGCCAGTAAATATGCTCAGGAAGCGTTCATGGGTGCCTTGCGGAAAGAGGTTCGCCCGTTTGGAATCAAAGTAACGGGGGTGTATTCGGGCCTTGTGGATTCGCATTTCCACGCCAAAGGTCACGGTCACGAAACGTCAAAAAACTGGCTCACCGAAGGCGATATGGCTGAGTCGATGCTGTTCATCGTGAGCCGCCCTGCCCACGTTGTCATTGATGAATTTATGGTTCATCCACTGGAGCAGGAGTATTAAAACTTAGCGGGTGAATGGAAAAAGGGGCGAAAGGCACGGACTTTCGTCCCTTTTTTGGTTTACTCGACGTTGCGTCTCAGGATTTCGCGCTCGAAGAAAATGCGCTGCTCTTTAGGAAGTTCGTAAAGGGCTTTTTCCTCTTTGTCGAAAACGACTCGGCGGTAAATGTTGATGTAGGTTGAGAGAACACTAAAAGTACTTTTGCCTTCAAACCACACTTCCAGGTCTATCAATTCAGCAGTATCAGTTTTGTTGCTTTTCAGAAAGTCAATTACCGTCGCGGCTAATCGATCATTTGTTTCCTTCTGTTTAGGATCAATTTCAGAGGCCTTTTGGTAATACATAATTGCTTGTGTGTAGTCCCTCTGTGCCTGATAAGCAAGACCTAAATTATGCCATATTCCATGCTCGTTTGGCCGTAACAGGTGAGCTTTTTGAAAATTTGAAATTGCTTTTTGAAATAGACCTTTCGATAAATTTGTTACCCCTAAATTATTCCATGCCCAAAAGTCATTAGAATTACATTCGATGGCTTTTGTATAGGCTAATCCAGCCTTATTAAGATCGCCTAAATTACCATAGACAATACCTAAGTTATTCCAGATTACGTGGTTTTTAACTGAAGCCTCTGACCCTGTATTAAGAGCTTTACTATAAGCGTCAATAGATCCATAGTATTCTTTTTGAGCATTGTATGATATTCCCAAATTGTACCAAGCCTCCCGTTTTTCTTTGTCTAATTCCGTAGCATTCCTATATGCATCGATAGCTTGCTCATAGTTCTGTTTAGACCTATAAATGTCCCCTAGATTATACCATGCTTCCGCAAAGTTTGGTTTTAAATGAAGGGCTTTTTTGTATGCATCAGTAGCATCGATAGAATCGCCTTTACTGTGCAGAGCTATTGCCAAATTATACCATGTTTGAGGGTCACCAGGATCAGCTTGAATAACCTCTTTGTAAGCTTCAATAGCATTGTCGTAATCACCGATTCTACTGTAAGCAACGCCTAAGTGTTTAATAAATTCAGAGTTATCAGAATCTAATTCAATAGCTTTAAGAATTGCTTGAACAGATTCTACATTTTTCCCTTGAAGAATGTATGTGTAGCCAACTAAAAAATGATAGTTAGCATCTCGTCTTGATAGCGGCATCTCTTCTGCTTCAGAAATAGCGGCCTCAAAGTTGCCTGACTCAAGCTTCTTAAATATTGCTTTTAAGATACTGCTGGCAGATTCAGACTCAATATGAGTCTTCAATTCCAATGCTTTTTCACGTGCATATATTTCGTAATAAAGCTTCTGCTTTTGCGACGGGCGTTCTTCTACCAAATAAAGACTTTCAAAATACGCTTTTTGAGTCTTCAACTCATCATGCGAATACCACAACGCCATAAAATCAACAAACAAGGCCGTGATTCCCTCGCGCTGCTCCCCTATTTCAATGGCAATGCGTAACAACGGTTCTGAGACATCGTAGAGTTTATTGCGCTTGTCGGTGAAGTCGGGTAGGGCATCAATAAGGTGTCGGCGTTGGAGTTCGCTGAGTTGCTTGGTTAGCGAAGCGGTAGCAATAAAGCAATTTTTGCCAATGTCCGTCCCCTTCTGCGGAATCTTCGCCAGAGCCAGATAGTGTAAAATCTTTTGCTGTTGCGCAGGCAGAAAACGAATAAAGGTCTCATAGTACGGTTTGAGATCGTTCATGGTTTTCATGAACACCACCGACAAGTCGGCCAGCGTATCCGCTTTCAGGAATTCATAAAACGTAACCAATAGGCGGTGATTGCCTTTTACTAACTCGTGAATAGCCCGCACTTGTCCCCGGCCTTTGCCTGCTAAGTGGGTCAGCATCTTTTCGTTTTTCTCAGTTTCTGCCAGCGTCGTCAGCAGCGTTAGGGAATCTTCGTAAGACAGTTTTTTGAGTTTGATGGTAGAGAAAAACCCATAGAACGGGCGGTCTTCGCGGCCCAGGTCGGGGCTGGTGGCCTGCGCCGTTGCCATAATGCTGATGCGGTTATGCCGGTAGAGCCAGGCACGTAGTTTACCCTGCCCGTTTCGGCCGAGTGCTTCAAGAATCGCATCAAAGTTTTCGCTCAGAATGAGGAGGGGCTTGTCACCTACATAGTCGCTGATGAGTTTCTCGGCTATGTATTCCTGGCGGCTTTCGGGTGTTTCGCGCAGGATATTAAGTTGGGTTTCCAACGCAGGTTTATCAACATCATACCAGCGCATAAACGCATTGATAATGCGAATCAAAAAATCAAGATACCCCGAAATGCCATATTCTTCTTCAGCAAAATAAGCTACAATAACACGCTTTTCCTGCACCAAATCGGTAATGCGATGGTACAATACCCGCAGTAAATGGGTTTTGCCAGAGCCACGCGGGCCAACAATAAATACCTGGTTATTAACACCATTGTCTGCAATTTGTCGGGCATATTGCTCCAATAAATCAGCCGTTTGCAGACGGCCAACCAGCATTTTCTCCAGAATCGCCGGTTGTACGCTTTTGGCCCCAAAACTCAGAAAAGTACTAAGGCCATTTTTAGAATCTGAAGTCGGGATCATGCCTTGTTGAGTTTCCACCAGCGTTTAATCAGACTATACCGAAACGCATACGCCCTGTTCTCCTGCTCATCGAACGTCCGATGTAAAAAATCATCGCGCCAAAGCAGGTTTAGTGCGGTTTGAACATCGTCCTCATCAAACGATAACGCCGTTTTTATATCCTGCTCAGACATTGGTGCGGAAGCTTTCGAAAGAAGATTAAGACAACTACGCATCAGTTTGGCACTGTTCTGAGGATAATAGATTAGCAGCCGCTGATGAAGCTGCTCAAACACGTCAGATGCCGCACTCTTTTCTTTCAGTAACGTTTCAAAGGCTTCGTTTATAGTTGGGTTGGATAGAATACCTTGCGCGTTATGTTTCAGATTGTGAAAAACACTGTGAATAAAATAGGGTAAGCGATTACACCGCTCTATAATATCCTCAAAATAAGCCGACTTGCTTGCGATCTGATCACACTGAAAGTGGGCCAGATAGAGACATTCACACAGAAATAACGCATCTGCCTCTCCCATTGGCGGCAACTGGAATTTCTGCATATGGTTGAACGGCTCGCCAGTGTACTGATGCTCTTGCTTTAGCTTATCAAGCACGACTTGCATCCCGATGGAACCACAAAAGATGAACCGAATCCGGTCGCTGTTTTTAACAGAAAAGTGTAGGTCACGGAGCAAATCTAAAAAGGCCATTGCATCGGCGGCTCGCCCCGTTCTAATCCATTCCCAGAGCATAATGGGCAACTCATCGAAAATCAATGTTAGTCGCTCCCCTTTAGCAAGTTGGTGATCTGCTAAATCCTCAATACAGGCGCGAAAGGCTTTTTTCCATTCAATCTTGAAATCGGGCAACGCAAAACTGAACTCTATATCCTGGTATTTAACACTTGCTTTGTCGCCCCTTATTTTGTGGTAAAGTTCCGAACAACGGTGCATCTGTACTTTTAACCAGCCATATTTTTCTTTTTGGCGTAACTCATTAAGTATAACATCTGTGAGCGAGTTAATACTATCCGTGCCTTGAAAGATGAAATAGAGTGCTTTGTTAGGCTCATCGTTTTCTACGCTGAGATAGGCAAATTTCTTCAGCAACAGTGTTTTACCCATGCGTCGAATTTCGTCAATCACTACGCTTTGCGATTCGAGCAAATCTTTGAGCAGTTCAATTTCACGATCCCGGCCAACGATTTTATCATCGGGTATACTGCCTGTTGTAGTACTGATTAGATATGGCTTCATTTTTATCTTTTTCACGGTGCAAATATAAGATGATTTTATCGTGCGATAAAACCATCGCACGATAAAATCATCTTATATCTGCTTCTACCATAACCGGCCTATTCATTATCTC
>JAJAYX010000603.1 GCA_026785985.1 Rudanella sp.
AACGCTACCTGCACTTCAGCAAATACCGACAAGGTGCGGCTTATGGTCTGGAGCAGCAGCGGATTGTCTTCCACAATGGCGATTCGAACGGGCATAAGCGAGGAGCGTTGGTGGGTACAAACGTCGGTAAGCCGACTGATAAATTTATACGTAAACTTCCGTATTTTTCAGGGGCAGCGTCAGAAAAAGGGTGGTGCCCCGGCCCGGTGCCGAGGTAACGCTCCACTGCCCGCCCATCCGTTCGGCCCGCAGCCGCATATTCAGCATACCGTAATGCCCCGGATGCTCAGCCGCCGGGTCGAAACCTACACCATCGTCTTCTACCGACAAACACAGCCCGTGTTCGGCCTGCGTGTCGATGCGCACGGTAATCTGGCTGGCACGGGCATGTTTGACGGCATTCTGAACGGCTTCCTGGGCAATGCGGAACAGCCCAAGTGCCTGCTCGGAACTGAGCCATACCACCGGGGCCGGGCGATTTGAGTGCGGGTCGGAAAGGTCGGCCTGCAGCCGGAAGCGGCTGGTGGGTATCAGCGTTTGCTGGCGGCTGAGGTACTGCTGGAGTTGCAGTCGGTATTCGTCGAGGGTAATCTGTTCGCGGTTGATGGCCCAGATCGTCTCGCGCAGGCTACCGATAGCGTCGCGGGCGTAGGTGCCGATGTCTTCTAAGCGCGTCGCCGAACCGTTGAGCGGGTGGGTCATACGGACGTAGTCGAGGCTGCTGGCGATGACCGAGAGCTGAGCACCGACGTTATCGTGGAGATCGCGGGCGATGCGCTCTTTCTCCTGCTGGAGCCGCAACTGGGCTTGCAGGGCCTGATTATGTTGTTGCTGAAGCTGAAGCTGTTGCTCAAGACTCTGCCGGGCCAGCCGTTGCCGATCATCCGTCATGTTTTTATACCGAGCCCCCAGACCCACACTCAACAGCACAAACTCGATCAGGTAGGCTAACGCAATGCCTTCGTGGCGGGCAATGGGGTAGGTGATAATCGTATAATTGTTCAACACAGTCAGCACCGAGTGAGCAACAATCGGGGTTAAACTCAATAAATACAACTGGGCGGGGGCCAGCCAGATGCTCCTTTCTTTTCGGGATTCCCGACGGGCACACCAAATGACTAAGCTAAACATGATGAGGATTGGCAACACGTAGGACAGGCTGGCTAAGGGAGTCATCCAGCCCATTTGCCGGTCGTAGCGGCCATTGGAAAAGGGTTCAATACAAATAAGCAGCATCATGCTCACTATCGGCACGAGAATTCCGTAGAACAGCCGCCGAACCCATAATCGGTGCCAGAACGGCAATAACACATAAACCCGAATAAACAGAAAGCTGAACAGAACCGACGAAAACGTCAGTAAGGTGATGAGATATCGGACGGGCAGTACACCGCTGTCAACTATTAATAACCACTCGGGCAAAAACCCGGTGGCTCCCATTAGGTAAATGCTGACCCCCATAATATTCAGACTGTAGAAGCCATAGACCCGTTCCTTCATCAAGAAACCCAGAATAGCCCCCATCACAATCATCCAGAACATAATCCCAAACACCCAATTCCAGAACAGCCGTTCGGATCGGTCGTCGAGGGTAAATTGCCGAACCGTGCGAACTTGTAAGCCCACCAGCAGGGGCTGCGTAAACGTTCCTGCTTTCGCATACACCCAGCGCGTCTGACCGGGTGGTACAATAAACTGAAAACATGGATCACGATGCACATTGGGCCGCCGGGTCGTCACGATGGTCCAGTCTAACGGCCCGGATTCAGCTTCCAGCCGCCCTGTCTGGAACACGATGTAGAAGTGGGCCACGTCTACATAAAAATTATTGAGCGTAGCCATCAGCGCAAGCGGTCGGGCCGAGCGGTTGGTTACCCGCACCCGGAGCCAATGAACGGAACCCATACCAAACGAATGCTGCCCCCGCGTCCGCTTCCAGAGCAGACCGGACCGCTTCCCGACATCGGCCACTGTTAGTTGATTGGTCGGGTCGGCCAGCGACTCAACCGGTTCCTGCATCAGCAACGACTCAAGGGGGAGCAGGGGCTGCACAACAGACTGGCCCGCAGCTGGCGCCGTTACCAGCAGCGCAAGCAGCAGCCAAAGTGGTAAACAGAAAGGCATGCGGAATAGGTTTTTAGGTACGAAAAAACTGAATTCCAGTAAGGCTGGTTTTGTAGCCACTAAACTAAGCAATATTCCGTATAAAACCCACCAGCAAAGTACTCTTGCTTAACGAAGTGGGGCCCAAAAAATACGTAATTCTACTGATGCCCGGTCCCTGTCCGATACGCCATCTTTGCATCGCTCTAACCATCATACAAAACGAGCCGCACAAATCTCATGAACCTTAAACGTCCCGGACTATGGGCAGCGGGAGTGCTGCTCGTTCTCGCCTTCGGCTGCAAGAAAAACGCCGATAACACCACACCAACACCCACCGAAACGGCCTGTCAAATCAAGAAGGCCAGCTTTGGTACGTTGGGCGAATACGACTTGTACGAGAGTGACGCCAACGGACGGACAACGAAATTCTGGATGTACTACGCCGATGCCAATGGTAAGGTACCCGCCAGCGTCAACCCAGGCACCGTCATCTATAATACGCAGGGTCTGGCCGAACGCTTTAACTGGTCGGATGGGCCAGGTTACGACCTGCTGAGTTACACCAACGGTGCGCTATCGAAAATCGAGGTGTATGTCCAGAGCAAAAAGGTGTACCAGTTCGACGTGACAACCAACGCCAGCAAGCAGATTACAGCTATGAAAGGCACCAGCTTTGATAAAACGTTTGGCAATGACTACACGACGACATTCACGCTCGACGCACAGGGACGCTACACGAGCCTGACCTGCAAAAACGGAGATGGAGACTTTTACCGCGAAGTACGGACGGGCTTCGAGCCAAACGCTAAAAGTTATTACGATAACTGGGCAGCCAATGGAGTGCCTATTGATCCTGCGTTAGAGTCTGCCTTGTATGGCCAATACATGCCAACGGCACCAGGAGCAACGCTCAAAAACGAATATTACTGGGGCTACGATGCCAATGACAAGTACGTGGGTCTCAAGAAAGACGGTGAATACACCTTCAGCCGGAAACTCAACAGCCGCAGTTATGTAACCGAACGCACCAATACCGACGTATTGGCCAAAACAACCAGCAAAACCACGTATGAATACAGCAACTGCAACTAACAATAAGCCATGAAAACCAATTTATTTGTTTTGTTTTTGATCGGGATGGTCAGCACCGCTACCCTCGCCGAGAGCCCCCGGCCCGCCAACCGTAACGCGGCCACCGCCCGCAAAGCTGTCAACGGCAAACCCCTCCCCCCCGCTCGGGCGACGATACGGCTCCGATAGGATAGCGTAAGTCCGGGCCGACTGCCTGGGTCAAAGTGGCCGCAGGGTACTTTTGAACCGATCATTCGACTCTAAGTCCCACTATTTTATTTTTAACAGGTTCTCATTTTTTTTAAGTTAAGCCCCGCATGGCTAACTATTCCAAAACCCCGTTGTTCGGCATGGTCCGAAAGGCATTGAGTATGGCATTGGCTGCTAACAAGGCCAATATGTCTGCTGAAGAAATTGTGCAACGCACCGAAGAAGCTGTAATGTCACGCCGTAAATTTCTTGAAAACACCGGCAAAACAGCCCTTGTAACAGGCTTGATCAGCTTGGCCATGAAAGACTCCTTTGGACAGGAGATAGTTGGTGGCGTTATCTCTCAAAAAACGGCACCACGCATTGCTATTATTGGCGGTGGCATGGCCGGTTTGAGTGCGTTGCACACCCTCAAAAAAGGTGGTTTTGATGCCACTATTTATGAAGCATCTGGACGTTCGAGCGGGCGTATTTTTTCGGTGCAAGGTGCAATGGGACCCGGCACCTGGGCGGAATTTGGCGGGGAGTTTATTGATACCAACCACGCTGATATGTGGGCCTTGGCAAAAGAATTCAATCTCGAATTGATCGACTATGCCCAGGCATCAGAAGCTAATCTCAAGCCAGAAGCCTACTTTTTTAAGGATAAACACTACACGGTTACCGATGTGGTAAACGAGTTCATGAAATTCGCATCCCAACTCACAAAAGATCAGGAAAGCCTGCCCGACGAAATTAACTACCAAACCGAAGACCCAAATGTCCTCAAATTAGACAGCATGAGTCTGTCTGATTACTTGTCGAGTATTGGTGCAAGTGACTGGATTAAACGTTTGCTGGAGGTGGCTTACGAGTCTGAATACGGGCTTTCTCCGCAAGTGCAGTCAAGCCTTAACTTACTGGTACTCATATCACCTGGTACGAGTAATGGCCGTGTCGAATGGTTTGGTGAGAGCGACGAACGGTACAAGACACGGGGCGGCAACCAATCTATTCCTGATGCCATTGCTCAAAAATATCTGGCAAACATCGAACTCAATCGCCCGTTGGAATCCCTTAAAATGGAGGGTAAGACCTATCTCTTGACCTTCAAGGGTGTGCCAACCGCCGTTAAAGCTGATTTTGTTATTATGGCCATTCCATTTACAAAATTGCGGCAGGTAGATTTGAGTCTCGCCATGCCACAAGTAAAGCGGGACTGCATCGACAAATTGGGCTATGGCACCAATGCAAAATTAATGCTTGGGATGAAAAGCCATTTCTGGCGCGAACAAGGTTACGCGGGATTGGTTTATTCAGACAACGGCGTGCCAAACGGTTGGGACAATGCCCAATTGCAAACCGCGCCTACGGAAACTGCCGGTCTGTCCATTTTATTTGGTGGTAAACCCGGCGAAGATGTGGGTAATGATTCTGCACAAAGCCAGAAAGACATTTTCTTGCCGAAGTGGGAGCAGATTTACAAAGGCGCAACAGAGAACTTCAATGGTAAAGTTGCCCGGATGCACTGGCCCACTTATCAGTACAACCTCGGCAGTTATATTTGCTACTCGACGGGGCAATATACCTCCATCTCAGGTGCCGAAGCGATGACGATTGGTAACGTCCATTTTGCCGGTGAACATTGTGGTGCCGAGTTTGCAGGTTATATGAACGGTGCTGCCAAAAGCGGACGTGAAGCGGCCACGCAGATTATGGAAAAGGTAAAAAAGTAAGCGTGCTGCCCCTCCTTATCGAAAGGTGCTGAGGGGGTAGTTTCAACTTGTTGATGAAACCACTCATGCTTAACATAAATTAGCTATCCAGTGCCTAAACTTCCGTATTTCTTAAAATCAGCTTCAGAGAAAGGGTCGTACCCCGGCCCCGTGCCGACGTAACGCGCCACTGCCCGCCCAGCCGTTCGGCCCGCAGCTGCATATTGAGCATACCGTAATGCCCCGGATGCTCAGCCGCCGGG
>JAJAYX010000604.1 GCA_026785985.1 Rudanella sp.
CAATTAGCCCCACCTCCTGCCCCAGTTGCCAGCCTGCACGTCGCACCTGTTTGATGAAGGCAATTAGGTCGCGCTCGGCAAACAATAAAAATGCTTCTCCGGGCCGCACAAGGGTATTGGTGTAATTATCGACCACCGCACAGGGCAACCCGCTCTCTCGCCCGAAGCGATCAAAACCAGCCAACGTCCCTGTCGGAACATATTGAAAATGGTCTTTCGAGAGCACCAGCGTCAGTTTTTTGTACCGTTGCAGCCGGTCCAGCGTAGCCATCAGGGCGTTGTAAATATCCTGCTCAAAGTCCTGATAAACCGCCATGAACTCACCCGAAAGCGTGGAGATGGTCTGATCGATCAATAGCAGTTTATCCGCCGGAATCAGGCTCACCAGTTCCGACACATCCTCGTTGAAGTGCGGCATCACTACATAAGCATTATAGCGGCTCACATTATGGCGAATCAGGCTCTCAAACAGCGTCCGGTCATAATGGTGAAAGTAAACATTCAACGTCGCATCGGGGGGTAAAGCGGCCTTCAGCGCGTCGTAAAGCGTTTCTTTGTAAGCATTCAGGGTGTCGAACAGCACCAGTACATTGAGGGGAGTCCGCACATCGGTGGAAGCCACGTAGAACCCCTTGCCGTGTTGCGACAACACAATGCCCCGCTGCCGGAGGATTTCGTAGGCCTTCGTGACGGTCACTTTGGCCACCCCCTGCTGCCCGGCCAACTCGCTAATCGACGGAAGTTGCTGACCGAGGGTCAACGTTCCCTGCTCAATACCCGTTAGCACCGCATCAATAAGTTGTTGATACTTAGGTTGATTGATGGTCGGGTCGATGGTAACGTCATCCATAGGCCGTAGGGTTGGTATTTTTTTATTTCCGGGTAAACGTACTACATTTACCAGTAGAGTACAGTAGAGTATTGTTGGGTGCGAAGGTACGTTTATTTTAACTTATCAAACAAATTCATGCAGAAATTAAAGTTCGCGGTGATCGGCACAGGCTTTTGGGCTAACTACCAGCTACCAGCCTGGTACGAACTCGAACACGTGGAGTTAGTGGCCCTGTATAACCGGACCCGCTCCCGTGCCGATGCGTTTGCCCAACGGTTCCCGGGACGCCGGCCGAACGTACCGTTTGTGTATGACGACATCGACGAACTGCTCGACCAACACGCCGACGAACTTGATTTCGTAGACATCATTACCGATGTGGACACGCACCTCTATTTCACCACCAAAGCCGCTCAACGCAAGCTCAACGTGATTTGCCAGAAACCAATGGGGCCAACTCTGGCCGATGCCCGGCAGATGGTCGAAGTATGTGAAAGAGAAGGCGTTCGGCTTTATATCCACGAAAATTTCCGCTGGCAGGCTCCCATCCGGCAACTCAAAACGGTGCTCGGTTCGGGCGTGATTGGCCAGCCGTTCAACGCCACCGTATCGTTTTGTTCGGCCTTCCCGGTATTTGATAACCAGCCGTTTCTGGCTGAATTAGAGCAGTTTATCCTGACCGACATTGGGTCGCACGTACTGGATATTTGCCGGTTTCTGTTCGGAGAAGCCCGGTCGCTCTATTGCCAGACCACCCGCGTGAATCCGGCCATTCGGGGCGAAGATGTGGCCAATGTGCTGATGACGATGCAGAGCGGGCTGGTTTGTTCCGTCACCATGTCCTATGCCTCAATTCGGGAGCATGAGGTATTTCCGCAAACGCTCGTAACAGTCGAGGGGTCAGCGGGTTCGGTGGTGCTGGATCGTGATTTTGCCATTCGGATTACCACCCACAACGAAGCTGGTGAGCGAACTACCCAAATGCAGGTGGCCACGCCCCCCGTTTACCCCTGGGCCGACCCCGCCTACGCCGTCGTTCATGCGTCGATTGTGGATTGCAACCGCAACCTGCTCACTGATTTACGGGGTCTGGGCGGTGCCGAAACCACCGGCACCGATAATCTCGAAACCATCCGACTGGTGTATGCAGCCTATGATTCAGCGCGGGATAATGTGGTTGTTTACTTGTAACTCACCCAATCACCATGCTCGAACTCCGAATTATTAGCAAAACATTCCCCGGCTTGACCGCCCTCGACGGCGTTTCATTCAAGGTGCAACCCGGCGAAATTCACGCGCTTTGCGGGGAGAATGGCGCGGGTAAAAGTACGCTGCTGAACATCCTGACGGGCAATATACAGCCGAGCGCGGGGCAGCTATTGATTTGGAATAAGGCCGTGGTAATCAACGGTCCGGCGCAGGCCGAAAAACTTGGCATTGCCATTGTTTATCAGCACCTTAGTTTGGTGGATAGCCTGACGGTAGCCGAAAATATCTTCGCCAACCGGCAGGCCCACAACCGCCTTGGCCTGATCCAATACCGCACCTTACTGGCCGATTCGCAAGCCTTGCTGGACCAACTCAACCTGACCGACATACGCCCCGACAGTCGGGTGGCCGAGTTGTCGGCGGGACAGAAACAGATGGTTGAGATTGCCAAAGCTCTCTCGCAGAACCCGGATATTTTGTTGTTGGATGAACCCACGGCTTCGCTCACCGAACGCGAAACCCAGACCCTCTTCGCGTTGCTCCGGCAATTGCGGACAGAGGGCAAGGCCATCGTCTATGTGTCGCATCGACTAACTGAGATCTTCGCCCTCGCCGACCGAGTCTCAGTCCTGAAAGACGGTCGCTATCAGGGCACACGGTCCATTTCTGAACTAACCCCCGACAAACTCATCCGGCTAATGGTGGGCCGAGACCTGATCGGTAATAAAACAGAATCGGCTGCCACCGGGGAGGTTTTGTTATCCGTTTCGGGCTTGTCGGGCGAGCGGTTTCGGGAAGTTAGTTTCGAGCTGCACCGGGGCGAAATTTTGGGGCTAGCTGGGTTAATCGGGGCGGGGCGGACGGAGATTGCCCGTGCCATTTTCGGGGCAGATGCACTTAAAACCGGCCAAATCAGGCTGAAAGGGGCTATTGTTTCTATTCAACACCCTAACGATGCGGTGAAGTTAGGCATTGGGTATTTGCCTGAAGAGCGAAAAGCGTTAGGCTTGTTTGCGGGGCAATCGGTGGCGCAGAACATCGTGGCGGTGCCCCCCCCCGGCTCCAGTTGGTGGTTTAATCCCCGGCGCGTGATCGCCATAGCCGATCAATTCCGGCAGACATTGGGGATCAAAACGCCCTCGGTGCATGAGCCAATTGATACGTTAAGTGGGGGCAATCAGCAGAAAGTGATGCTCGCCCGCTGGCTCCTGACCAACCCCGATGTGCTGATAGTAGACGAACCCACTCACGGCATCGACGTGGGAGCCAAAGCGGAGATTTATGATTTAGTACGAAAATTGGCGAAACAGGGAAAGGGAATCATTCTCATTTCCAGCGAATTACCTGAGCTACTATCGTTATCTGATCGCATTCTTGTTTTGCGGGATGGTCAGCTAACAGGCGAGTTTACCCGCGCTGAAGCCACCGAAGAACGGATCATGAACGTTGCCACTTCCTACTCCCGCACGTGAATGGTGCTTTGCCGGAGCCGCAGATACGAGCCATCCCGACCCGAAAACGAGGCCCTGATTTCGGCAGCCAGCGAGAGGGCAATCTCTTCGGGCGACACAGCGCCGATGTCGAGGCCCACGGGGGCGTGAATGCGCAGGAAATCTTTCTCAGCGATGGGGGTTCCTTCGTCGGCGAGTTCGGCCCAAATGCGTTCGGAACGGATACGCGGCCCTAACATGCCAATGTAGGGAACGTTGGCGGCCACCACATTGGGTAAGTTCGTTTTGTCGGTTTTGTAATCATGCGACATCAGCACAATGGCCGTGTGCGCATCGAAAACTATGTCGGTGAAGTTTTCAGGAAGAACAATGTTATCTGCCAGGGCAACAATTTTTCGATTGACTTTCAGTGGATTAGCCACTATCGTTACCCGCCAGCCCAGTTCTTTCACCAGCCTGGTAAGCGGATACACATCGTACTGATGTCCCCATAACACGAGGTGAATTTCGGGCGACAATATTTCAATGAATGCTTCGAGCATCTGCCCTTCCGCGCTCTCGAACCGAAACGGAGCCGACACTCCTTTAGCTATTCTCGCCTGGATTCTGGTCTCTAACGGCAACTGAATTTCGGTGTTTGCCAGTAAGTCAAGACTTTTTGCGTTGGCATAGCGGATTACATCCCCTTCTTTAATTGACTTCCAGTTACCTTCCAACCCGGTAATGGTAATCAGGACGTGGGTTTGACGACGTTCGCTCATGCAACTTTTGAGTACTTCAACGGGGTTATTGGGATCCTTGAAATCGAGGGGCGTAAACAGCACGTCGATAATGCCGTTGCAGCCCAAGCCTACGCCAATCTGATGTTCGTCGTCGGTGGTGGTATCATAGGTAATTTTGGAGGGCAACGCTTTGGCAATGGCCAGGCGGGCGCGTTTGAGGGCATCTCCTTCGAGGCAACCGCCACTGATGCCACCAATCCAGACACCATCACTCATCACCAGCATCCGGGCTCCCGTGCGCCGATACGACGAACCTTCAACCCGAACCACCGTGGCCAGTGCCGCCTGGGTAGCCTGACGGTCGAGGTGGTCGTACCCCTCAATAATTGCTTTAACCTCTTTCATGCGTGAATATACTTTTCTGGTTCGGCATCAAATTTCACTTTGCAGCCATCGCAACAGAAATAAACGGTTTCTCCTTTGTACTCCACCATGTGTTTGGGAGCGGTTTTGTCTACCGGAATCTGGCAAACCGGGTTGATGTAAAACTTGTTTTCGCCAATCAGGTTTTTCGGGGCTTCGGGCTGCGTCGGCTGACTGCGCACAACCTGAATAATTTCCGCCAAAATACTGATCGCTACTTCGTTGGGTGTTTTGGCTTTAATGTCGATCCCGGCTGGTGTTTTGATGGCCGACAACTCGCTTTCGCCAACCCCAGCCGACCGCAGATAGCTGAACACGGCATCGCGCTTTTTGCGGCTGGCCACAAACGCCAAATAGGGTAATGGTGCCTTCAGGGCGGCTTTCAGGGCCATTTCGTCCTGTTCTCCCTGCGTGGCCACCACCACAAAGGTGTGCTTATTTACGGAGACTTTTGCGAAATTAAAAGCCATTTTAAGGTCATCAACGCCCACAAAAGCACCGTCGGGAACGGCCATTGCCATCACCGTAATGCGGTAGTCAAGGAGTTTGGCGACGGCGGCAAGTGCCTGAGCAATAGCCGATTTACCCATGATAATCAGGTGCGTTTTAGGCATAACCGGCTCAATAAAAATATCGACGCTCCCCCCGCTTTGGCAGGTCATCTGGTACTCTTTTATGCCGGTTTGTGGGGTCGAATTGGGGTCGGGGCTAACCCGCACCAGCCGGGGCCGGCCCTCCTGCATGGCGGCACTGGCTTCTTTCAGCACAATGCCCTTGGTGCAGCCACCGCCCACCCAGCCTGTCACCCCGCCTTTGCTGTCGATGATGGCCCGGTCGCCCGCCTTTCCCGAACTGGGGGCTTCGCGCCAGACCACCGTCGCCGTGGCAAACAGTTCGTTTTGCTGCCGCAGGTGGTTATATTGGGTTAAAAATTCGTCAAGCATTGGCTAAAATGGTTTCTAGTTCCAGTAAACTATTCAGGTTGTGGGCCGCCTTAAACTCATCCACCGATGGCAGAGCAGCCGCCATTCCCCGCGCAATGGGTTCATAGCCCGTCATGCCTTTCAATGGGTTGAGCCACACCACTTTTTTGGCCCGGCGATGAATTCGCTGCATTTGTTCGCCCAATTTTTCGGGACTCCCCGTTTCCAGGCCATCGCTCAGAATAATAACGGTGGGTGAGCCGTTCAGCGTTCGTTTGCCGTAGGTATCGTAAAACGTCTCCAGGCACTCGCCAATTTTTGTCCCCCCCGACCAATTGTTGGCCTGTTGATTCAACAAATCCAAAACGGTGTCGATCTGATTACACTGAATGGCTTTGCTGATGCGAATGAGCGTGGTGCTGAACACAAAGGCTTCGAGTTGCCGGAAATGTTGGCGGAGGGCTACGATGAAACGGAGCAGAAAAAAGCTGTATTTATCCATCGAACCGCTCACGTCGAGCAGCACAATCAACCGTTGTTTTTTCGGCTTTCTGGCCCGCCGAAACAATTCCAGCGGCTCACCCCCGTAGGACAAACTTCGCCGGATGGTTCGCCGGAGGTTCACTTTCCCATCGGTTTTGCTTTCTTTCATCCGTCGGCGAAGGCGCATGGCAATTTCACGGAACAGACGCTGGGCAATTTCTTCCAGTTTCCGGGCCTCCACCTCGCTCACCTTCGTAAAATCGGTTTTGCGTAACAGTTCTGTCTCATTAGCCCCCGACACCGTTTTGGCATTCTTATAGGTGTCGGGTGTTTTCCCCTCCCCAAGCAGCACCAGCGTCGTGTTGGTCTTTTTCAGAACGGCCCCCTGGGTGGTGGTTTTGTTCTTGTTCTCGCGCAGGTCGATTGGGTTGGTATCCCAATACAAACTAAAAAGTCGGTCATAAATCAATCGTTCTTCGGGCGACGTGCAAAAGAGGGCTCTGAGCGCGTGTTTCAGCCCCAACCGACTGGTTAACAGCCCTGCTCTTGCCGCCAAAAGTGCGTCCTGCGTTTCCTGCATACCCACATTAAGGCCGTGGCTCCGCACAAACTGCGCGAAAGCGACGATGGACTCCGTCAGGCTATTGGTTGAGAACGCTTGGATTTTCATTGTGTATCAGCCGTATATCATCCACTGATTTAAGCAAACTACCCAGCGTTTGCTGAATGGCTTTTTGGTTTACGTCGCGGTAGCCTAAGGCCATGAGCGACTCAGCCCAGTCGATAGTTTCGGAGATGCCGGGCGTTTTGGCCAGTTTCCGTTGCCGTAACTCCTGCACAAAATCAACCACTTGCTTCAGCAACTGCGTCTCGATATGGGGCAGGCGTTTGTGAACAATAGCCATTTCTTTGTCGAGTGAGGGGTAGTCGATCCAATGGTACAAACACCGCCGTTTTAGGGCATCGCTCAATTCGCGGGTGCGGTTCGAGGTCAGAATAATGTAGGGTTTGTGCGTGGCTTTGATCGTGCCGATTTCGGGGATGCTGATCTGAAACGCGGACAGCAATTCGAGCAGAAACGCTTCAAATTCTTCGTCGGAGCGGTCAAGTTCGTCAATCAGCAGCACCGGCGATTGTGTGTCGTTGGTAATCGACTGCAAGAGTGGGCGTTTAAGCAGATAATCAGGCCCGAAAATGTGCTTCTCTTTTTCGGCTACTGACAAATCGCTGCCTTCCTGTAGCCGAATACCAAGCAGTTGTTTCTGGTAGTTCCACTCATACACAGCCGCGTTCACATCCAGCCCCTCATAACATTGCAAACGAATGAGCGGAGTTTGCAGCAAGTCGCTCAGAACCAGTGCAATTTCGGTTTTTCCAACTCCGGGAGGCCCTTCGAGCAGCAGCGGTTTGCGGAGCCGGAGCATTAAAAACAGTACCGTCGCCAACTCATCGTCGGCGACGTACTGATGATTTTCTAAAGCCGCCAGTATCTCAGAAGAGTTTTTTAATGAATCCACCAATACCAGAGTTTGATTCGTCAGTTTCAGCTTCGGCGGTTGTTTCGGCGGCCGTTCCATCGCCCGTTTTGGCCAGTTTCTCCTTGAAATTCGAGACAAACTGGTTAAACACCTGGTTCGACACGTCGTTGATTAGTCGGGCACCAAACTGAGCCAGCATCCCCGTAATGGTGATGTCCATGGTAGCCACCACATTGGTTTTGCCGTCTACTTCGGTCAGGGTGGCGTTCATGAGCATTTCGGCACTGCCTTTGCCCTTACTATCCAGCCCCAGTCCTTTCAGGGTCATTTTTTTGTTCTCGGCATCGCGTTGAACAAAAGTGACAAGGCCGTCGTAGCCCGCTTTCACGGGGCCAAACTTAAGCCCCACATAGCCTTTATAATTGTCGGCATCCACCTGCTCCGTAAGCGAGGCTCCCGGCACACAGTCCACAATTTTCGGTGGATCGGTGAGCGTTGCCCACACGAGGTCGATGGGCTGCTCGACCTCAAATGTTTTTGTCAGATTCGTTGTCATGATATTACTTAAGGAACCCCACCCCCTCCCCGCTAAGAAGGGGAGCAACAAAAAAAATGTTCCGTCTTCTCCCCTCCCTAACGGGGAGGGGTTGGGGGTGGGGTGTTTAGTTATACTACTCCCCTCTCTCTCAATGCCTTCCAGACTTTGAAGGGCGTGATGGGGATGTCTAAGTGCGTGATACCGTAGGGCGAGAGTGCGTCCACAATGGCGTTGGCAATGGCCGGTGGGGCACCAACCGTTGGCGACTCACCCACGCCTTTGGCCCCGATGGGGTGGTGCGGTGAAGGCGTGATGGTGTGGCCCGTTTCCCAACTTGGCGACTCCACCGCCGTTGGAACAAGGTAATCCATCAGCGTGCCGTTCAGTATGTTACCGTCCTCGTCATAGACCAGAGCCTCGTACATAGCCGGGGCAATACCCTGTGTGAGTCCGCCGTGAACCTGCCCCTGCACAATCATCGGGTTGATGATGTTGCCGCAGTCGTCGATGGCCACAAACCGGCGCACCTTGATTTCGCCCGTTTCTTTGTCGATGTCCACCACGCAGATATACGCGCCCGACGGGAAGGTGAGGTTCGGGGGATCGTAGTAATGGGTCGCTTCAAAACCGGCCTCCATGCCCTGTGGGTGGTTGGTGTAGGCCGCAAAAACGAGTTCCTGAATGGTTTTGGTCTTTTCGGGCGCACCCTTCACCGAGAATTTGCCCGGCTCCCACTCCAGGTCGTCCTCGCTCACTTCGAGCAGGTAAGCCGCAATTTTGCGGGCTTTGTCGCGGAGTTTTCGGGCGGCTATGGCAGCGGCTGCCCCGGCGGTTGGCGTGCTTCGGCTGGCATACGTACCGAGTCCGTAGGGAGCCGTGTCGGTGTCGCCCTCTTCAATCTGAATGTTCTCGGCGGGAATGCCCAGTTCTTCCGCAATGATCTGAGCATACGTCGTTTCGTGGCCCTGCCCCTGCGATTTGGTACCAAAACGGGCAATCGCTTTGCCCGTTGGGTGAACCCGAATCTCGGCACTGTCGAACATTTTGATGCCCAGAATGTCGAAATCTTTGGATGGCCCCGCTCCTACCACTTCGGTGAAGGTCGAAATGCCAATGCCCATCAACTCCCCTTTAGCCCGCTTCTCCACCTGCTCTTTCCGCAAGCCATCGTAGTCGATGGCATCCATCGCTTTGCGCAGACCCGCTTCGTAGTCGCCACTGTCGTAGATCCAGCCCGTTGGCGAGTGCCAGGGAAAATCTTCTTTCTTGATAAAGTTCTCGAAGCGCAACTGAGCGGGGTCTTTACCAATTTCAAAGGCAAAACGGTCGGTCATCCGCTCAATGGCATGAACGGCTTCCGTCACCCGAAACGAGCAGCGATAAGCCACCCCGCCCGGCGGCTTGTTGGTGTAAATGGCATCGGCTTCCATAAACGTAGTGCCGTAGTCATACGATCCGGTCGCGATGGAGAACATACCCGTTGGGTATTTCGACGGGTTGGCCGAGGCATCCGTATAGCCGTGGTCGGCCAGCACTTTGAAGCGGGTAGCCAGGATTTTACCTTCTTTCGTACCGGCCATTTCTGCCGTAATGTGGTAGTCGCGGGCGAAGGAGTCGGCCTGTAGGTTTTCGCTGCGGTCTTCGATCCACTTCAC
>JAJAYX010000605.1 GCA_026785985.1 Rudanella sp.
ACCTACACCAGCACCGAACTCAGCAACTGATCCAGAATAATTCGCCCGTCCATGTTGCCGAGGAGGGGGTCGGCAGCTCGCTCGGGGTGGGGCATCAGGCCAAATACATTTTTGGTAGCGTTCGAGACTCCCGCAATGTTGTCGAGGCTGCCGTTGGGGTTAGCCGAGTCGGTAATGGCCCCGGTCTCATCGCAATAGCGGAAAATGACCTGATCATTGTCGTTCAGTTGCTTCAGCGTGTCGGCATCGGTATAGTAGCGACCGTCGCCGTGGGCAATCGGGATTTTGAACGCCCGGTCCTGGTCAAGCCCTGCCGTGAGCAGGACGCTCGATGACTGGGGTTTCAGGTAAATATTTTTGCAAACATATTTCTGGCTGATATTTCGCAACAGCACACCCGGCACCAAACGAGCCTCGGCCAATACCTGAAACCCGTTGCAGATACCCATGAGGTAGCCACCCCGGTTGGCGTGGGCAATCACTTCGTTCATAATCGGCGAGAAGCGGGCAATGGCTCCCGTGCGGAGGTAGTCGCCGTGGGCAAAACCGCCGGGCAGAATAATAAAGTCACACCCTTGCAGGTCGTGGTCTTTATGCCAGAGTTTCATAACAGGTTGGCCCATCAGGGTCAGGGTGTCCACTGCATCCTGATCGCAGTTGGAGCCGGGAAATACAACAACGCCAAATTTCATTCTTTATTTATTTAGACTTCGACGCGTATCTGCAAACGCAATCAAAATGATTTCCTGATCGCCTATCACATAGTACAGTCGTGTGTATGGTTTAATCAAATAGCTACGAATTCCTTTCTCTGCATCAAAAATCTGGCCGATTTCGGGATGGGTACCCAATCGGTCAATTGACTTATAAACTCTATCAACAAACGTACTCACTGTTTCGGCATCCCACAATTCAGCTACGAAATCTGTTAATTCGTACAAGGTTTGGTTTGCCTGGGGAGTCCAGTTTAGTGTGTAAGCCACTTTGAGAATCGTTTTTTTACTTCTTCGTGCGGAATCAATTTTTGAGGATCTAAACTTTCTTCATAGCCCTTTAGAATCGCCTTCCGCTCCGTTTCAGCCAAGTCGTCCCAGCTATGGGTATCCTGTTGTTTGGACACCAGCAGGTCCAACGTACCACATACATGAGCCAGTGCCTGCTCGTCATCCAACTGATCTACTAAATCATGCACTCTATGCCGGAGTGTTTCTACCTGTGACATAACCAAGACGTTTAAACAAAGATACGCATCTTACTCCATCAGTTCACTCATTTGCAACACTAACCCCGACATGACCTCGTAGCCCGTCAATGCTTCGGCGAAGGGAACCGTGAGCGGCTCGTGATCGGGCCGGTAAACGATCGTCTGCTGGGCGGACGGGTCTACAATCCAGCCTAACCGAACGCCGTTGTGGAGGTATTTCTTCATTTTCTTGCGAAGCCAATCCACTTCGTATTTGTCGGAGGCCAGTTCCAGGACAAAATCGGGGCAAATTTGGGCAAACTTATCCTGCTCTTCCGCCGTCGCTGCGTTCCAGCGTTCGTTGCTCACCCAGGCTACATCGGGCGCACGGGTTGACCCATCCGGCAACTTGTATCCCCCATTCGACTCCGACACGCGACCGGAACGGGTTTGACGATTCCAAATAACTACGTCGGCTACAAGGTCGGCGTTTCTAAAACTGGTTTTTGTTCCGGTGGGTATTTCAAAATATATTTGGCCATGCTTGTCGCGTTCAATCCGAAAATCTGGATTGGCGAGGCAGAATTCGTAGAATTCGTTGTCCGTAAATTGGTCGCGGTTAATGGTCGGGTTGATCGGTAGAATCATGTTGTTTACCAGTTTATGCTATCCAAATAACGATTTTACAGCCGGGAAAATCCAGTTTTTTTACCGCAACTTCAGCGTGGCCAGCGTCAGAACGGCCAGAATGATACCTACAATCCAGAAACGAGTCACGATCTTGGCTTCGTGGTAGCCCTTTTTCTGAAAGTGATGGTGCAGGGGCGACATCAGGAAAATGCGCTGACCCTCGCCGTATTTCCGTTTGGTATATCGGAAGTACGTGACCTGAATCATCACCGACAGCAACTCGACCAAAAAGAAGCCACACATCACCGGAATGAGCATTTCTTTGCGAATGGCTAAGGCAATTACGGCAATCACTCCCCCGATCATCAAGCTCCCGGTGTCGCCCATGAACACCTGAGCCGGAAACGAATTATACCACAAAAAGCCCACACAGGCCCCCACAAAGGCTGCACAGAAAATTACCAGCTCGCCTGCGTTGGGGATATACATGATGTTCAGGTATTCCGAGAACCGGGCGTTCCCCGACAGATACGCCAACACCCCCAGCGTTAAGGCAATGATTACGGAGGAACCAGCCGCCAGCCCGTCGATACCGTCGGTGATGTTGGCTCCGTTGGAAACGGCGGTGATAATGAAAATACAGGCCAGCGTATAAACAATCCAGGTGTAGTTATCGGGCAGCACACCGAACAGCAGCGAACTGTAATCAAACTCGTTGTTTTTCAAGAACGGAACTGTCGTCAGCGTCGATTTTACGTCCTCGAAAACCGATACTGAGCCAATGGTCGAGCTAACCACCGGCTTGTCATAAACCCTGATTTTTACGTAGTTATTGAAGGACAATGTCAGGCCCACAATTAGACCCAAGCCTACTTGTCCCACAATTTTGAACCGCCCGTGCAGCCCCTCTTTGTTCTTTTTGAAGACCTTGATATAGTCGTCTAAGAAACCAATAAGACCCGTCCAGACTGCCGAAATAATGAGCAGAATAATATAGACATTAGAGAGTTTGGCAAACAGCAACACCGGCACCAGCAGGGCCGCCAGGATAATGAAACCGCCCATGGTGGGGGTGCCGCGTTTCTGCAATTGCCCTTCAAGTCCCAAATCCCGGATGGACTCGCCTACCTGAAGGTGCCGCAAATAGTCAATAATACGGCGGCCAAACACGGCTCCAATTATCAGCGACGTGACCACGGCCCCCAGCGAGCGAAACGAAAGATACTGAAACACCCCCGCACCGGGGAAATCGAACTGACGGTCGAGGTACTGGAAGAGATAATACAGCATTTTATTGAGCGAATGTGTGATTGAGTGATTGAGTGAGAAGATAATCGGTTTACCCACTCACCGGAACGCCGAACCGTCGCTCAATCGCTCAATCGCTCAATCACTCAATTTTTAAGTCCAAAATTACGCTTTTCCCCGGTTTGCGAAAGCCTCACGGAGGACGATTCGGTCATCGAAGTCGTGTTTTACGCCCTTAATTTCCTGGTAGGTCTCATGTCCTTTGCCCGCAATCAGGATAATATCGTGGGGTTTAGCCATCGAAACAGCCCATTGAATGGCTTCGCGCCGGTCTTCGATAGTCAGCGTTTTTTTGAAATCAACGGGAGGGATTCCCGCCTGCATTTGTTCCAGAATCGCCATTGGGTCTTCGTTGCGGGGGTTGTCGGAAGTCAAAATCACGCGGGTGCTGAGTTTGCAGGCAATGGCGGCCATCAGCGGGCGTTTGGCTGTATCTCGGTTTCCCCCGCAGCCCACCACCGTGATCACCTGCGGCAGTTGCCCCGATTCGCCCTCCTGACTGAACTCGGCAATGGTTTCCAACACGTTTTGCAGGGCATCGGGCGTGTGGGCATAATCGACAATACCCACCACCCGGTCGTTAGAAATCACCTGCTCGAACCGGCCCGGTGGGGGCATGAGGCCCGACAGTTGGGTCAGCACATCTTCGGCATCTTCACCCAGCAGCACGGCGGCTCCATAAACGGCCAGCAGATTGTAGGCATTGAACCGCCCAATAAGTTTGAACCAGACGCGCCGGTCGTCGATGTCCATTTCCAAACCAAAAAGGCCATCGGCCAGAATTTTGCCTTTAAACGTGCCGAGGGTTTGCAGCGAGTAGCTTTCCTTGCGGGCGATGGTGTTTTGCAACATTACCGGCCCGCGCTTATCGTCGGCATTGATGAGGGCAAAAGCCGCTCGTGGCAACTGGTCGAAAAAGCCCTTTTTGGCTTTGATGTAGTTATCGAACGTGCCGTGAAAATCGAGGTGGTCGTGGGTAATGTTTGTGAAAATACCCCCCGCAAAGTGAAGGCCGGCAATTCGCTCCTGCACCACCGCGTGCGAACTCACCTCCATGAACACGTGTGTGCAACCGTGTTGGACTATTTGTACGAGCAACTCGTTGGCCGTGATTGCATCCGGCGTGGTATGGGTTGCCAGAATCACGGTATCTTCGATCTGATTCTGCACTGTTGAGAGCAACCCGCACCGATAACCCAGCGACCGAAACAACCGAAACATCAGCGTGGCGACGGAGGTCTTGCCGTTGGTGCCGGTAACACCCACCAATCGGAGTTTTTTTGACGGATGCCCGTAGAAATTACTGGCTACCAGACCCATCGCCCGCGCCGAGTTTTGTACCTGCACAACAGCCACCTGTTCGGGAACGGAGTTGGGCATGGTTTCGCATAAAATGGCTGAGGCTCCCAACTCGATGGCTTTGGCAATGTAGTCGTGGCCATCGGAAACGGTGCCGCGCACGGCCACAAACAAACTCCCCGGCGCAACCCGGCGCGAGTCCATCGTGAGATTGGTTATGTCGGTGTCCATACTGCCCGACGTGGCGAGCAGCGGGACTTTATACAGGAGACTGGAAAGTTGCATAGGGCAAAGATAAAGCCGTAACCAGTCGATTTTCATAACTGGGCCGTATCTTTGAGCATTGCGACTGTTCAGAGTTGGTACATCTAATTTCTATGACGACCTATTCAATAGTAAGAAACCAGTTGGCGATTGACTCACCCAATGGTCATACCGAAGAGTTAGCTTATTTGACCCATTACCTTCATCTTCACGATACGAATGTTTCGTCTTATTACGAACAGAGGGCAAATGCTTATTTTGACTCCTTGCCCTTAAATTTGGTGGAGGAAGGCTTGCAGCAGTTGCTTCCCCTAAACTGGGATGTCCTATTTCCTGCCCCGATTAATCCCGAATTTACGTTTATCGACTTGTTTGCTGGTATTGGCGGGTTTCGTCTTCCTTTTCAGGAATTAGGTGGCCAATGCGTGTTCACGTCTGAGTTTAACCCCCATGCTCAACGGACGTATGAAGCAAATTTTGGCGAAGTCCCTTTTGGCGATATAACAAAACTGAACCTGTCTATTGTGCCCCCACAC
>JAJAYX010000606.1 GCA_026785985.1 Rudanella sp.
CGCCCGTGTTGGTGGGGTCGAAAGCGAAAAACAGGTACGTATAGCTGTTGAAACCACCCACAAATACGTCGCTCTGGTTCCGAAAACTGATGAAACCGTAGGCATTGTTATTACGGTCGGTGAGTTTGTAGCTGGGCAAATTCCACGACAGGTCGTTCTCGGAACCAAATCCCCAGGCAATTATTTTTTTTGCTAATTTCGGGTTTTTCGGGTTCCAGAGCCGGGTCAGGGTAGGGAACGCTCCTACATAACCGGTTCGTGGAACAAAGCCAACTTCGGCCCGGTAACCCTGTCCAATATACTGGGTACCCGCCTGGAAACGCCAGTATTGATCGCGGTAGCCTATAAAAGCTGCTCCCGCCTGGGCATCAGCAGCCTGTCGCTCGCTGAAGGAGCGATGATAAAAAAACTCGCCTTCCCACTTGCTATCTTGTGAGTTCAGGTTGTATTCAAGCCCCGCCACCCGGTTAAATCGGTTGGGCAACGCAGACCCATCAGCGGAGCGAGTCATGGTATTTAGAAAATTTTCCTTATTCACAAACACAGCCCCGAGGGTGGAGCGACTGAACATTTTACGCTGCACCACCCCAACCGAATAGTTGGCGGCTGGCAGGTTGATGTCGTCTACGGCGGCTGTTTGCATGTTCAGCAACCCGATTCGCCAGTTTTTGTCTACCCGTCCGCTCAGTCGTGCCCCAAACTGAATGGGTACCGTGACGTTACCCGTGTAGCGGACGGTGTCGCCTTCGCTCAGAACCCGCGTGATCTTACCCCGGCCAATGCCAATTCGCCGACTGAAAAAGGGGCGGCTACCCGGAAAGCCGAATGTGCCGAACAGGTCGTTGTTTTCCAGAAAGAATTGCCGCCGTTCCGGGAAAAACAGTTCGAATCGGTTCAGGTTGGTCACCTGCTGATCTACTTCGACCTGCGAGAAATCGGGGTTAACGGTCAGATCGAGGTTGAGCGAGGGAGTCACGGCAATTTTGGCATCGCCCCCAATGGCAACTTTCCGGTCGGCGGGGGTGCGCAGTTCGTGGTCGCGGGTGGAGCGGGCTGAGAGATACGGAATCAGTGACACATTGGCACCGGGTTTGGGGGGTGCGTCGTCCCAGATCATAGTCCCCGAAAAGGCCACACTGTTGGGCCGAAACTGCCGGGGGACAGGTCGCCAGGTCGATACTTCGTTTTCTTTCAGTGAGTTACGGCCAAAATTAATTCGCCATACATTGTCGCCATCCATCCTGCGGTAGCGCAAGGTCGTGAACGGTATGGCGATCTCGGCCACCCAATATCCCTCGAAGTTCTGCACTTCGGCATACCATTTATTGTCCCAATCGAGCGACAATTCGGAGCCGTTCGACAGCAGGCCCTCGCGTTGAACACCGTAGGGTGAAAGGCCGAAATGGAAGCCGTTGAGCCGGTCTTTAAATGGGTCGATATTAATGGTGATTACATCGGAGGTGCCGCTCTCGAAATCGCGTTTCAGGGAGCGGGTAATGTAGCTGCTGCGGGACTGAGTCACCCGGACACCGAGGTACAGAAAGTTCTGGTCGAAGGTCACACGGACTTCGGTAGGCAGTTTGGCAAACGATGTATCGAATGGAAAAACCTGGTAGAAATCGCCCGCCACCTGTGCCGACTGCCAGCCGGGTTCACTCAAATCACCATCAAGCCGGATGGGGGCTGTGGTTTTCCGAATGTGTAGCGCGTATTTCTCATCGTCGGTAGATGAGGGGTTCTGAGCTATTAATGAACTTGAAATCAGTAATAAACAAAGCGGTAACAGGCCGTAAAGAATGCGCATAAAGTGAGTTTGAGACAAAGACATCTACCGGTGGGGAATGTTGCAGATGAATCGACAAAACTACAGATTGTGTGTCCAAAAAAGGGTTTCTGACGGATGAGCGGGCATAAGATCGGATTAATGGAAACCATGACCCCACGTTTCAGGTTTCTGTTTATATGGCAGATCACATCAAAACAGCTTTCATCACGGGAGGCTCAAAAGGTATTGGCTTCGGCGTGGCCGAAGTATTGATTCAACAGGGTATTAAAGTGGCCATCACCAGCCGCTCTCAGCAGGCCGCCGACGAAGCAGCCGCCAAACTCAACCAGATTAAGGACGGATATGCTATTGGTATGGCTTCCGACGTGCGCGATCTGGCATCGCAACAGCGTGTTGTCGAGACAATTTTGCAGCAGTGGGGCCGCCTGGATTATGTTATTGCCAACGCGGGTGTGGGGCATTTTGCGCCCATTCAGGAGCTGACCCCGGAGCAGTGGCGCGACACCATCGACATTAACCTGACGGGCGTTTTCAACACCACCAAAGCAACCATTGCTGCTCTAAAAGAAACAGAAGGCTATTTTATTTCTATCGCCAGCCTGGCCGGTACCAACTTTTTTGAGAATGGTTCGGCCTATAATGCCAGCAAATTCGGTCTCGTTGGTTTCACCCAGGCTATCATGCTCGATCTCCGCAAAGAGGGTATCAAAGTATCGACCATCATGCCCGGCTCCGTGGCCACCGAGTTTGCCGACCACACGCTAGGCGATGCCGATGCCTGGAAAATTCAACCCGAAGACATTGGCAACATCGTGTATGACCTCCTGAAAATGCACCCCCGCACGCTGCCCAGCAAAGTGGAGGTGCGGCCCACGATTCCGGGGGGAAAAAAGTAGGGTTCGGCGCTTTTCTAAGTGATATACGGCTACGAAGAGGCCTGCACAAATTGTTTAACTGTTTTTATTTGCTTGGGAATGGTCAAATAGAATGTGCTGCCTGTGCCAACCGTACTGTCGAGCCAGATTTCGCCCCCGTAGAGGTCAATTATTTTCTTACAGGTCGCCAGCCCAATACCCGTTCCGGGGTATTGGTTGCGGCTGTGCAGCCGCTGAAATAGCTGGAAAATTTTGTCGAAATGCTGTTTTTCGATACCAATTCCATTGTCGCTGACGGCCAATAGATACTTGGTTCCCTGGTCTTCACCCCATATTTTAATAACGGGGCTAACACCTGTCTGACTGTATTTCAGACCGTTCGACAGTAAATTTTGAAAGAGTTGTTTCATGTCGGTGGGGTGGCCCAACAAGGTAGGTAAAGGGACTAATTTCACTGATGCGCCAGTTTGCCTGATTTCTGCCTGTTGCTCGTCGATAATCTCGGCCAGCACATCGTTAAGATTCACCTGAGACCACTCCGTATCGTTACCCACTCGTGAGAATTCCAGTAAATCGTTAATGAGGGTACGCATCCGTCCGGCGGCCGCCCTGGAAACCCCAATGAGTTGCCGGGCATCAGGCGTTATCTCCTGTGCATGTTGGTGTTCGAGCAGGCTCAGGTAGTTTTCAATTGTATTCAGCGGGGATTGCAAATCATGGGAAGCCACATAGGCAAACTGCTGTAATTCCTCATTAGAGCGGGTTAACTCCTGTAGAGCCTGCTGCCGAAACGACATCTCAACCGAAAACTCCTGGGAAGTTTTCAAGCCGATAGCCTCGTTGAAATAACGGATTAAAGCCAGCACCGTGAAAATCGAAACGACTCCGGTCAGAAAACGGATCAGGGCACTAAGCCGGTAAGCGGGCCACCAGAACATGATCGCGTCGAGCAGGTGGGTTAATCCGCAGAGCAAAATAAATGCCCCGAACAAATAAAACACGCTGAGTAATGGAACACCCTTTTTAACGGCTACAAACCGTATCAGAATAAGCGGAATACTCATATAAGCCCCCCAAATCATGAGATCTGACACGATATAAAGCCAGCCATGAAAGTCAGTCCAGGTACCGCAGTGCCAGCGCGGGGGCCAATTGGACGTGTCGAATAAACGGGCAAAAAAGTCAATAATGGAATTCATAATCGGGGATGATTGAGCTAATGAACAAATATAGTCGTAATACGGTATTCGTAATCAGGCTTCAGTTATTCGTTGCGTGCCATTCAATCCGTATCTTCGCGGTGTAACTTATAAAACCCGCCAATGACTCCGGTACGCTTTTTTCTAGCCTGTTTTTTTCTACTCCTAATCACACTATCTGCCAGTGCCGACGTTTGCCGACAACTAACCGGCAGCGTAATCGACGTTGCCACGCGCCAACCGGTGGTGGCCAAGCTGTTTCTGGTCACGGCTTCGGGGCGAAGCGCTGCCGGGCAGTCGTCGGTAACGGGCAGCTTTTCGGTACCAATACCCTGCGATGCAACCGCCCTTATTGTGGAACGAACGGGTTACAAAGAGCAGAGCCTGACGCTGACCAATGCCACACCAACGGCCCAGGGTATGACTATTTTCGTGACCATACCGCTGGTTCCCAATAACCGACCGGCAGGAGTTAGGCCCCTTCGTGCCGAAGAATTCAGCCAGTTGGCCATCACCAC
>JAJAYX010000607.1 GCA_026785985.1 Rudanella sp.
ACAAGCATTTGTTGTGAAAAAAAGTGGCTTGAAAACGCGCATTTAGGGTGGCTGATGCGAGCGAAAAACGACCGGTTGAGAGTCTGCCAACAAGCCGATCAAAAATCAAATTGGAAAGGGAAGAAAAAAGCAAAAAACTAAAGGGGGCAAGAGGGCGGCAACTATAAATTTAGTTAAATCCCCGTTTTTTACTAACCAAACCTGCAAACTTACTCCCTTGAGCAAACCCCAGCCGTGTACACCTTTCTCCTCATCGGCTCTCCAAGCAATTCATTCCAACAACGAATGTCGGTTACTCCCCAAGACGGGCGAACTATTCGGTTAAGTGGGTACATGAAAAAGCATCTAAAGGGAACAGAAGATGTTTTCTATTCCCTTTAGATGCTTTTTCGTGGGTAGTCTATCTGGGTCTTAGTTCAGAATTTTGCTTCCATAAATGTACACGATGATCTCAGAAAGGGCGGTATCTACCAGAAAATAGTAGCTGTTTTTTCCGCTCCGACGAATGTCCAAAATACCCTTATCGCGCATATTGATCAGGTGGTGGGAGATCAAGGATTGCTCGGCGTTCAAGTTTTTGTAAATCGTTGAAACGGTCAACTCCTTGTTCTCGCTTAGCATCTGAATGATCTTGATTCGGAGCGGGTGCGCGACTGCTTTCAGAACGTAAGCGGCTTTCTCGGTGCGCTTTTCATCGTCTGCGGTATTTATAAGTATCATATGAATTAGTATTTATTGGTTATTCGACTGGAAAGTAGTGCAAAAACTATACCAGCATGCTATACTTGATGGAACATTTCGTACGAATGTGGGCGGCCCCCCAGAATTAGTGAGTCAGGGATTAAAATGGAAGCAGCAGGATTACGGGATATATCATAAGTAGTCTGTTTAATAATTTTAGTACTATAAAGGTAATCAAAATAGGGTAAACTATGTTTTTAGTTCGCGGCCTACAAAGACAAAAGGGGTTGATTTGATTTTTTCTTGTCTCTTCGCTCAATCTACAACACTCCCCCCTTTTGTCTTCTTTCGTGTCAGCAACTTGGGAGTTATCCACATTTTTTTACCCCTCGAAACCGACCATCAAAAAGCTTTGTGGGGTTTTCTAGTATCAATACGTTTCTTGTATATAGGTACGACCCCTTAAAAACTGGCGTTTAGGCTGTGGAAAACCCACAAAAATGCTCCTTAAAAACTGGCGTTTAGGCTGTTTAGGTATTTAAAAAACTGGCGTTTAGGCTTTAAAAAACTGTATCTTATTCTTTTTGATAGTTTTTATTAAAGTTTTATGTTTGCAGCGTACTTGATTAATAAAATCAGATGGCACAAAATGACATTACACTATACCAGCACAACGGCATGACACTCGCTCGCTACGAAATGTCTGAAATGGAGCGAAACATCATTTACTTGATGATGGCACAAATCCGCAAAGAAGACGGGTGGGATAAGTTGTACTATGTCCACATCAAGGATATCGAAATGCTTACTGGACGGGTTCCTCACGGTAAAGAGTACAAAGCGGCTACCATGAAACTGATAACTCGCGGATTCACGACTAAAATTAACAGCGATCTCTTTCAGGCTTCGTTCATCTCATCAGCTCGCTATTTGACAAATCAGGGCCTTATCGAAATCGGCATAGACCCGCGTGTACGCCCTTTGTACGTCGAGTTTAAAGAGCATTTTACAATGTTCAAACTCGCTGCTGCTTTGTCTCTGCAAAGCATTTATGCCAAGCGCATCTACGAACTTCTTTGCATGAACCGCAACATTAATGGGGGTGCTTTTGAAGCAGGTGTAACCGAATTGAAATTACGTTTTAATATCATCGACGATACAGGTAAAGACCCTTACCCTGATTGGACAAATTTTAAAAAACGGGTACTGGACACAGCTCAGCGGGAAATCAACGAGAAATCCGATATTACCTTTCAGTATTTGCCGGTGTATGGTCTGAAGTATGGAAAAGGGCGTAAACCTGTCTCCAGCGTAAAATTTACCATCGCTCAGGCGGGCAACTCCCCATTAAAACCACTGCCTGCACTGGACGAAACCCGATCAGCACTATTTGGGCGACTGGTCAATGACTTCAAACTCCGAAAAGACCAAGCCCAAAAAGTACTAACCTCATGTATGGTTAAAGAAATCACCAAGAAACTGTATGATATTCAGTTACTTGTGAATGATAGTAAAGTGAGTAACATAGGCTCTTACACAGCTAAATCGTTCGGAGTACATGAATAAACCACCTTTTTGAATACTAATGTTTGAATTTCAGTGGGATGCCGCCAACAAGGGCCATATTATTGATCAGTACCCGCTCCGGGAGAATACCATACCTGAAGTAGAAAGCATTTTTCTCGACCCAAATTTTCGTCCGGCACCGGACCGGGTGGACAGTCGGGGAGAGCAGCAATATAGTGGCGTGGGCACCAGCAACCAAAATCGGCTCTTGTTCGTTGCTTTTTCGTACCGAAATGGCCAAATTCGTCCCATCAGTTGCCGACCGGCAGGTCGTAAAGAAAGAAACCGTTATGCTCAAAGCATCCAACAACAAGACAACGCTCAAGGCGGCACGCCCCAGAATGGTGGCCGTGATTAAGAACGGGCATACCGACGCGGAACTCGAAGAGATGGGCGAGCGGTGGGTGAATCATCAGGGGCCTTACCTGACGTTGGCTGAAGTGATTGCCATCGAGCAGGCCAAGCAGTCTCATAGTGGAAAAACCACATAACATAAGATTAAATATACAACACCCCTCAGAAAAGTACAATCATCGAACCCTCTGACCAGACTTCTTTTTCGGCTTGCTTTCAGGTTTGACGGCGGGTTTCACCTCCTTGACAACTAGCCGTCTTGACCCATCGGGGCCATCCAATTGCCCCTTTTCATACTGCTCTTCGGCAAATTTCACCCACTCCGTTAGGCTACTGGGTTTCTTGCCATTGTTGACTCGACCGCTCACGTACTTTTCATAGCGGGG
>JAJAYX010000608.1 GCA_026785985.1 Rudanella sp.
AGAAAAATCAGAAATGCCTGCCGACCGCTGGCCCCCAATGTCCGCAATATGGCCACCGACGAAACTTTTTCTTTTACATACAAATGCACCGCGCTGGCCACGCCCACGCACCCCAGCAACAGGGCCACAAAGGCCACCAGGTTCAGGAACTTGGTCAGATCGGCGAAGGCCCGGCCTGTTTGCCGTTTGCGGTCTTCGACGGTATCCTGGTTGATGCCTACCTTGTCGAAACGCGCTTCGTTGGCTTTCGCGAACCTGGCTACATCGCTACCGGCAGCGAACTGGTAGTAATATTTGTACTGCACCCGGCTTCCCCGCGCCAGCAAACCGGTTCCGGCCAGCGACTTCGCCGACACGAACACCGTGGGGGCCACCGAGGTCATCACCGCCGACTGACCGGGCGTTTTCATAACCCGTCCGGCAACAAAATACACCAGATTTCCCAACCGTACCGAATCGCCGGGTTTGGCCCCAAACTGAATCAGCAGGGCATCGTCAACCAAAGCCACGCGCCCATTAGCATCGCCTGCCTGCCGGAACTGCTCAATAGCCGAACGCGGTTGCACATCCCATTCGCCATAATACGGAAATAGTCCGTCGAGACCCTTTACCTGCGCCAGCCGAACCCCGCCCGTTCTGGGGAACAAAGTCATCGACGCAAACGAAACCTCGTAGGTACGACTTTTGCCGATGGTTTTGAGGTAGTTATCCATCGGTTTCGGGATCACCTTGGCATACGACAGCACCAGGTCGGCCCCCAACAATTCGCGGGCTTGCGCGTCGATGCTGCGGGCGAGGTTGTCGCCAAACGAGTTCAGGCCCACGAGGGCGGCAATGCCCAACACGATGGCCGACATAAACAAAAAAAGCCGTTGTCGGCTCCGGCGACTATCGCGCCAGGCCATGAGGAGGAGCCAGTTCATAATGAGAGATGTTTTATCGAGTGATTGAGCGAGTGGGCGATTGAGTGACTACTCGGGTATACTCATTCGCTCAATCACTCAATATTTTTTGATCAGCGACAACTGCCCCACCCCGCATTCGGATGATGCGTTGGGTACGTTGGGCGAGGTCGAGATCGTGGGTGACGAGAACAAGGGTGGTGCCTGCTTCGCGGTTGAGGTCGAAGAGAAGGTTCTGAACGGTATCGCCGGTGTCGGTGTCGAGATTGCCCGTGGGTTCGTCGGCAAACAGAATTTTGGGTCGGTTGGCAAACGCCCGCGCCAGCGAAACCCGCTGCTGTTCTCCACCCGACAGTTGGGTTGGATAATGGTGTCCCCGTTGCCCCAACCCGACCCGCTCAAGCAGTTCTCGGGCGGTTTTCTCGGCTCCTTTTTTACCCTGTAATTCAATCGGCACCATCACATTTTCGAGAGCCGTGAGGGTGGGCAGGAGTTGAAAGTTCTGGAAAATAAACCCAACATGCTGATTGCGAACAGCCGCCCGCTGATCTTCGCCCAGGTTGTCGAGCCGGATGTCGTTCAGGAAAACGCTGCCCGACGTGGCTCGGTCAAGTCCGGCGCACAGGCCCAGTAACGTAGTTTTGCCACTTCCCGACGGCCCGACAATGGCAAACGTGTCACCCGCCTGAATGTCGAACGAAACATCGTGCAATACAGTAAGCGGCCCGTTGCCGCTCTGGTATGTTTTGGTGAGGTTTTCGACGCGAAGGATGCTCATAAAAACGCTGTTGTGTTAAAACCCAACAGCGTTTTACGCCAAATCTCTCCCTGAGCTACCTATAAATTGACAAACGGGGAATTTAACCCCTTTTTTGGTGCGTCAATCATCTACGAGCGGGCAGGAGTTTGGTTTTCTGAATGACTACCGGAATACAAATCTCCGCCGGACAGGCGCAGGCGGTGGGAGACAGCGTCACGGTTACGTCGGTGAAACAACCCGACGTGTTTGCGACTCTGACCGTGTAGGTTTGAGCGGTTGTCGGGTTGGGCAGCGCAGCAGCAATGACCCCATTGGCCGGAATCACTGTCGGCCCGCCGGAGAGGGACGCTGCCGGGTTAAACGTGACCCCCAGGGAGTATTGATAGGTGAATGCCGGGTTAACATTAGTCAGCACAAGTTGACCATTATTTTGCGGAGTGTTGCCCTGACAGGTAGCCAGTATAGCAACCACCTGATAAACTGGGGCAACATCGAGTTACAGAATTAACGGGCAACAGGAGAACGTAGGGCACTGCCCGCCAACGTTGTCGTTGCCTAAACTATACGAACCGGGTTCGCTCACTACCAGGGTATTACTGGTTTGTCCCGCAATAAGCACCCCATCTTTATACCAGCTATAATTGGTTCGTCCTTCGGGAGCCGTCAGAGTAAATTCATCACCGGCACACATCTTCATGGGTATCGACGTGCAAGCCCTGTCGAGATTGCCGGGTACACTCACGGTATTGTACAGAATACCTGAACTCTCAACAACGGCCTGAAACGTGAGACTCACGCTTTGCCCCGCGCCAATGGTTGCTATCGACCAGCTACTGACAGGTGTGCCCTGCGTAAAGGTGGTGCCAATGGGTACGCTTGCTGAGTTGGCCACGTAGGTTAGGCCGGTGGTAAGATCATCGGTGACAACAACACCAGAGGCCGGGCCGTTGCCTGAGTTGGTTACAACGATGGTGTATGAAAGCACATCGCCCGGTTGGGCAACAGATCGGTTAACCAATACGGCCACAGTTAACGACGGGTTGAGCGGGGAATAGCCAACATTGACACCTGTTCGGTTTTGGCCCGAAGTTAGTGTGACTGGTCCGGTTACGCCCGGGATTGTGGCGGAATATCCGACTGGTGTGGTAACACTTACGGAATAAGGCGTACCCGACGTAAGACCCGTGAAACTGTAGCCCCCCGTTGCGTTAGTCGTTGTGGACGCAATAGCTGAGTTGGCTCCATTGAGCAGGCTTACCACTACATTCCCAATTGGCGTATCGCTCCCATTGAAGGAACCATCTGTGTTCGTATCTGAATAAACGATGCCACCCAAACTGGCCACGCTACAGGATGCTGTAACGGTAACTGCATTGTTACTCAGCGCAATGGCCCCACTAATAGAAAGCCCCCGACCCTCAAGCGAAGCCCCTTCGGCCAGGCTAATGGCTCCGTTGGCCAATATTGTTCCCCTGAAAATCGAACCCGTTCCAAGAGCAACAGCTCCATTCACCTGAAAATAAACATTGTCGATACAAGCACCATTGGTCAGGAAAATGCTTGAGCCTGAAGCGGTTGTTAACGCGCTGTTGAGTTTAATGATGAAAATGCCCGGCCCGCTCAACGTCAGGGTTCCTGTTAGATCGGATGCAGCGGCTGTGTTCTGACAATAAACGCCGGGGGTAAGAATCTGACCGTTGCCCAGCGTTGG